>JBIKVL010000605.1:0-3713 GCA_044356875.1 Pirellulaceae bacterium
TGGCGAAACCGTGGGCACGGTGACTTCGCTAATCTGAGGCACTCGCGGACGACCGGCATTGACCCACTTTTCATAGTTGGTTTCATCGAAGCGGAATGCCTTTAGGTCATCGATGTGGCACCAACCAAGACCGCGGGCAACCCCGCCACCGAGCCAGCAACGCCCCTTCGCCCAGTGTTCGGCGAGCACGTAGCCAAGGATACCCTCCGCTTCTCGACCTTCATCGTCACGCGTTGCTTCCGGAATCTGTGACCAATCGACGCGGAAGCTAAGTTGCCACTTTGTTCCGGCGGGAATGACCTCGCGGTCGTAAAGCACGCCGCCCGCGCGGGCGCCAGTCTTATGTCGAATTCCGACGCCAGCCCGGAGACGGGGTTGGCCAATCGCTGTCGCGTCGGCGAACTCCCAGGCGGATCGGCGGAGTGTACCGTGCTTGATGTCGTCGGAAACAGCGCGCGGCAGGGGATCGAAGAATCGCTTGGCCATCGAGACGGCCGCCCCTTTGAGACCGCGTCCGACGAGCGTCGGCAGCCCATCGACAATCGCGAAGGGCTGGTCGGCAGTCGTTTCGCGATTGAAGCCCGAAACGGAAAGCGCCGAGTCCTGCACAAGCGTGGCGGTGAACAAGGATAGTTTTATTGTCATTGGACCTCCTACATCGCTTTCCGCATCTCAACTCGCAGCCAGCGCACGAAGTAGCGCGCGTAGAGCTGTTGCTGTGGCGCACCGATCTTGTTGAGTTCATCCAGAACGTATCTTGCGTCTGGGTGTTGCCAGCACTTGCCGCCCGCTGTTGTCGGGTTCAGGCGACTGGAGAGTGCGTGGGCAGCGCCTCGTTCAAGATCCGTCACAAGCTTGAACCACTGTGAGAGGCTGGGCTTACGATCACTGCTTTTGCCCGAATTGGCGAGAGACCTATGCGAACGGAACCATTCGTGCGTTCTCATGGCGATGGCCTCCTCGGCGCTGTCAGCGGTAGGCGTAAACGCACCAATGGGAGGAGTCTCGTCAGTCACGCCTGGCAGCGAAGTATCGAGGCGAAAACGCCCGAAGCCCTCGTGCGTGCGTTCGCCCAGCCAATCTCCCTTGGCGGCCCGCTCGGCGAGCTTCGCGACGCCCGCGCCAGAGAGCTCGAACACCGAACCACGGCGAATAGCCGCTGCGGGCATTCTCCACAGACGCGAGGTGCCATTGAAGCCGTGGACCATGGAGTTGTCCTGTAGTTCCTTGTCGAGTTGCACGTCTTCTCCGAACAAAGCCTTGACCTGTTCGGGGTGATGCTTTTGGCTGAGCTTCGTTATCCATCGCAGAGTCTCGTCGCGCACCAGTAGATCGGAGGTCATGATGAGCAGGGCTTTGTCCGTGCTCGCGGGCGACGGGGTTGCTCTTGACCAAACAGACTCGGCCACTTCAACAGGCGCTCCCCCACGCCCAAGACGCAGCCAGCGTTGCCCCAAAAGCACGGCCGCAAGCCCCTCCGCGACTTGTTTGAGAGCCTCGGTCTCGCCACGCAGATCAGCCAGGAAGTAGGTCTCCTCAACGAGTTGCTCGATGGCGTAGAGCGAAGTATCAGCTTGTTTTGGGTCTGGGCGTCCATTCCGCAATCGCACTCGCCGCGCGGGCTTGTAGGCCTTCCATGCCTCGCGCGGGTTGGCGCGGTAGACGAACAGATCATCGTCGGGCCGCTTGAGCTTCTTTTCCGAACTCCATGCATCCATTCGTTTCGTGGAGGTGATCGATCGGGCCCACCAGGGCACGTCACCCGCTTCGTCCTTCGGTTTCTCGCTTTGAAGGGACAACGGCGCAGGCAGTACCTCGACATCGGACAGATTGTTCGGTTGATGCGGCAGCGGCAATGCGTCGCTCACCGAGATCTTGCCGGAGGTAAGCAGTGCGGCCGTAACGCGATCGCCTTCGGAAATGAGCCAATTGGCAATCGCGCCAAGCAGTGCACGCCCCGGCACAAACGCGAGGCTCGGGATCAAGTTGTCGGGCGACGCCGTCGCGGTAATGCAGAGCGGATCTCGATTCTTGAGCAGGAGCACAAGACGCCCCGTCGCAGTTCCTACTTTACGAGTCACGGGATTGGACACTTCGAGCGAAAGCTTCACCCGCCCGGCGCCATTGGCTCGCCCGCCGCCAAGGGCATCGACCTCTTGCACGAGCCGTTGCAACGTCGGCGAATCGCTAGCGGGCAGTTCGACCTCACCGACGAGCTTAGTGCCTTTAGGCACGTACTCGACGACCCGCAGTGTGTCGTCTTTGGGCGCGCGGTTATCGAAGCTGTTGCGGGCGGTCGAGCACCATAGGTGGCTTCCGGAGTTCTCCGCCGCGTAGAGCGAAGTAAAAGTGGCGCGTTGCGTCTCGCCACCAGCGCGCCCGAAGAACTTTCCCGCTTCGCTGTCGCCATGCAGCCTGCGAGCGGCGTCGCGCAGCACTCCCTCGACATGCGAGGCCCAAATGACAGGGCGGTCGTGGCGGTCACGGGCGATGAGCGCGTCTATGCCGCCGCCGCCAGTGCCCGAGCCGAGATGGGCGTCTGAGAGAAATTCGGCGGTGAGCTTGTGGCGTTGCCATTTACCGCGCATGGGCCACCTCTGGTTTCGATTCAACGCGTTCGGGGGTGCGACCAAGACGACCGATTTCGGAGATTTCGACAAGATCAAGCAGCGACGTCGACCACGATCTTTTGTCCGCCGCTTGCCGCCACAGGGTCGTTAAGCCAGCTCCCACGAGTGCTCCTTTCGCCTCTTGCGGCAGTTCGGCAAACGCCAATTCGGCCAGTGTCCGCCCACGTGGGAGTTGCTCGACGAGATACCGAAGTTGCGATCGCGGAGCATGCTGGAGCTTGCTTGCGGCGGTTACCAGTCCTTCCAGCGAGTCAAGCCCTTGGCCGAGCACATCGACGGGCCGCTGCGAGAGAATGCGTTGATTGTTCAAACCTCCGCGTAGCCAGTCGCGGCGACGAATCTCCGCGGGGTCGTCCACCCATGAAGTGCTGTACACGGCCCAGTCCACGACCGACCGCTTGACCTCTTCATCCCTGAGTCCGCGGAAGCGTCGCTTCGCTGAACCGGCAAGCTGCTCGGCGACTTCGTGCAGCCGATAAATCGGAACGTTGTGTTTGGCGAACACCACGCCGACTCCAAGGGTCAGCTTGAAGTCCGTCTTGTCTCTCTGGATAGCGTCTAGCACCGCACACAGCTTTACGATGAGCGGAAGCGCGACCCGCGCTCGGCAGACCAGAAGCAAATCGTCCCCGCCCAGCATGAGCGGCACGAGAGGAGCGGGCGATTCGTCCCTACCGGCTTTATCCGTATCACACGCGTCGTCGATAGCCGCCTTCACGGCGCGACGCAAGAGAACGCGATTCGAGTGAAAGAAAGCCGCGATCTCGCCCTCGGGGCGATCTTTGCCGATGCCACTGCCAACGCCATTGCCGTCCGCATGGATCAGCGCGAGATAGCCATCGCCCACCAGATCCTTGAGTTCCTGCACGGGTCCGAGAAGTTTCAGTTTAGTCGTTGCGCTGAGCAGACTTGCGGCATCCTTCGTCATCCATCTTTCAGCCCGTTTCGCGGCGTCGTGACGCCGTGCGACGTCGAGCGAGACGGCGGAAAACTCGTCACCTTGTTGAACGATTGCCGAGGCGAGGCCTCGTCCAGTCCATTCGCATGGGGCAAGAACGGGCAACTCGGTCGAGAGAAACAATT
>JBIKVL010000606.1:0-3703 GCA_044356875.1 Pirellulaceae bacterium
GAACCGGCTGGCTGATGAACCGGCCGCTGGCGCTGACCCGGCTGATGAACCGGCCGCTGGCGCTGACCCGGCTGATGAACCGGCCGCTGGCGCTGAGCCGGCTGATGACCCGGCCTCGGGGCCGACGCGATCCCAAACGGTGGCGGGACGGGACTCAGCTATTTGGCGACGTTCGTCACGGTTTCAAGAACGTGCCATTTGCGCTTTTCCAGCAGTTTGGCCTGCATGCGCACGACACGAGGATAAGCGACCGCGATAACCGCGAAGCAAGCTACCGACCCTAGCAGGTTGAACGGGACGCTCGGAAACAGATTAAGTTCGTCAAGGAGCCCGTCCAGGGCGATTGGCACGACGAGCGGGGTGCAGGTCAGCAGGCATAGAAACAGAACAAGGAATTGGAGCAACATGACGCTCGCGCGTTGACCACCTTGCATCGGGGCAATTGGAGAGAGGATTGAAAATAAGTTTCCTGTAAGACAGTAGATGAGGAACAGTGAGCCCAGCTGAAAAAGATTCGCAAGCGAATTCCACCAGGTTATTGATAGATTGATGTAAACTGCCGCCAGAGCGATCAATGACAATGCGAAAAATCTAATTAGGTAGACGATGTTTTTGCCAAAGAGCAGGTCGCATTCCCGCAGGGGCGCAAGCATCAATGTGCGGAAACCGATGCCATCCAGCGTGAACTGGACTCGGATGACGTCGGACCCAAATTCAGCGGTGAGGGCCCAGATTCCGAACGTCAAGAGCGTTTGGCCAAACTCCGATGTGGGAAGACTCGCCCGATACCAATGCAGCGCGCCTCCGATCGCGATAATATAGGCAACCGCGACGGTTAGTCCGAAAACGCCCGCTGGCGACCGATACAAGTTCAGGGCTGTCAATCTGGCTACCGCCTCGGTGCCTGGGGACAGCCAAGACAGTCCTCTTTCCAGCCACGGCGATCGGGCTTTCGGGATTTCACTTCGCACTGGCCGACCGTAACCCGGCGGTCGCCTTCCCTTACCTGGCGCGGATCGACCACTAAAAGACTCGTGGCGGACCAAGCGTAATACGGATCTATAGGCGCGGTCCAGGCCGAAAGCTCCCAAGGCCAACATGCCACCACCCGCGGCGAAGGCCGAACCGAAGCGTCCTTTCGCCAGCGCATCGATGCCATCGCTCAACCAAAACGGCGGTAACCATCGGTAATGCTGGCCGATCGATTGGAACCGGGTGACAAGTTCATGCTTCATCAGTCGGTTGAGAACAATCTCTCTGGCTTCCCTACGGTTGGAGCCGGTTTCCTTGGAAACCTGTTCAACGGCTCGCTCGAAGTAAAGTTTTGGGATGTAGTAAGCAGCGGCGATAAAGATAAAAAAACCACAAAAAATAAGAACTTGTCGGCGCGGCTCTCCCATCAACAGCGCCAGCCAATATCGAAAGTGATGGGCACAGGCAGTTGCGAAGATCAGAAAGCAAATTGTCAGCGGCAGGCTGAGGATCATCGCGAAGCCATACTTGAACGTCATCGCGAAGCAGAACGCCAACATCACCGGCACGAAATAGATGACGACTGGAGAAACCAGGGAACTAAGCAAATTAAGAAGGAAGGCGCCCCAGGGAGAGATCGGGAGCGGTAAAAGCTTTTTCAATGAGATCGACTCGGTGTTTTGGAATCCCATGAACGCGTCACCGGCCATCGTCACACAAAACCCGCAAGCCAACGCATCCCAGAGGTGAATTTGCGATGAAGACCATTCGTCGGGTAGGAACCATGGGCCGAGCGTGGTGATCAGGGTGAACGACGCCATTCCGCTGGCCACCGATCCATACAGGACGAACAGCAGAAAGATTCGGCTCAGGGTGGTCAGGCTTCGAAGTTGGTTCACCGTCAATCGCCAACGCAGCCATACGATTGTCGCCAGGTCGTCGCGGGTCATGGTTGTTTCGTGGTCTCCAGCCAGTTGAGTCGCGCGGTGCTTTCGGGCTGAAAGCCCAGCTTTTCCAGGAACCGCCCTTCCAGAGTTCCACCTGCTCGCATTTCGGCCAACGACGTCTGCTCGATCAGTTTTCCACCCGCGATGATTCCGACGTGGGTACAGATCCGCTCGACAATCTCCAGGATGTGGGATGTCAAAAAGACGGTGCCGCCTCGCTCGACGAACCCTAGTAACACTGCCCGAATCATGCTCGAAGCCACCACATCCACGCCCTCGAATGGCTCGTCGAGGAACAGCAGCTTGGGGTTGGGAAGCAGGGCGGCCGCAAGCGCCAGCTTCTTGCGCATTCCGTGCGAGTAATCCTTGGCGAGCTTGTTGAGTTCCCGATCGAGTTGCATGAGCTCTAGGAGTTCCTGGATTCGTTCCCGCAGCGTTTGACGTTCGAGATGGAAAACCCTGCCGATGAACGTCAAGTAGTCGACCGCCGTCAAGTACTCGAACAAGGCAAGGTTGTCGGGGACGACGCCGATTTGCCGTTTGACCTCGATCGCTTCCGACGGGTCCAGCGGATTCTTTCCAAGGACACGAATCGAACCAGCCGACGGCTGCATGAGTCCCGTCAACATCTTGATCGTGGTTGATTTGCCGGCGCCGTTGGGACCCAAGAAGCCATAAAATGTCCCGGCTTCCACTCGCAGGTCGACGTTGTCGACCGCGCATTGGTCCCCAAACCAACGAGTCAACTTTTCCGTTGTCACGGCGGCTGTCGGTGGTTGGATCGGTTCTGTCATTGTGGATTGTTTTGCGACGAGATGATTTAAAATGCGTTCGGAACGGGGACGCTTCCGCCGCTCAGTGTACGCGTTTTCGGGCGTGGTCGACAACCGGCTCGAAGCGGGACAAAGTGTCGCTCGGCGTTCGCGAAGAAGGCGAGTGCCCAGCGCGACGGACGATATCGAACTCGCCTGAAGTCTTTTGCGAGGCGTCTTATCGTTAAAGGTGGCGTCGTACCCATTCGGCCTTCTTAAAGGCATGGGGATACAATCGCAAGAGAATGTTCCGGGAGTTCGCGGAGAGCTGATCCGGAAAGTCGACTTGAACAACGACGCGTGGCCGACAGCGAAGTCGGACACGGTCCTCGTCGGCCAGCAGAGCGGTGGCGAATTGCTCGATCTCCCAATCCTCGGCCTGACCCACATGAACCGCGTCGAAATCGAACGGGCGGCGAGCGATTGACCATGGAACGGCGATAGCGCTGGGCGGGGACTTGGGATCGTCGATACCGCGCTTCAGGCTGGAAGGCGGCTCCTCGCCTGTGCCAGAGTGTTCGAACAACAGACGGTCGCTGGTCGAAGTGGCAACCGCATTGTTTGAACTATCGAATGCGTTGGAGCGGCCGACGACGCAGACGATGAGCGATGTTGTGCGCGCGTGTCTGGCACTCTTGCATGTCCGACAGGCACTATATCGATCCTTTTCAGGCCCTCCGAGAATCTTGACGGCTCGATGCGGCTCGATGTCCCAGGCATAGCGAAACATGTGGAATCGCGTAAAGCAAGCGGTGCATACGAATTGCGCCGGCTTGGCGATATGCGACTGATTGTCCTGGATGACGATGCGGATCAAGCGTTTCGATACACGACGCGCATGGTTGCGTTGTTTCGCCCGCCATAAATCCGGGAGGGCATCGATGCCAACAGCGCGAACGACGAGTCTCGCGTTGAAGCGGTTCTTCCAATCGTTGTCTCCCAGTTGTGAAACCCACTCCGGAATGGCGGAAG
>JBIKVL010000024.1:0-13033 GCA_044356875.1 Pirellulaceae bacterium
CGGGATCGCCGCCCGTCGTGCCATCATCGACGATGAAGTACACAAAGGAATCGAGGATGTTCGCGTCCGCTCCACGTGTGTCGTTGAAGTTCAACGGGGGTTGATAAGTAAGCGTTCCCCCAACCTCAGAAAGCGTGATTGTCCCACCTTGGAGCGTCGTGGCCGTGAGCGTCGTGTTGGTGGCGCCAACTCCGCTGACCCGCAGGATCTGATCCTGTTCGGTATCTTCCGTGCCGAGCGGTGGCGAATAGGGATGGGGAGAGACCGCCCCGTAGGGCGTCCAGTCGTTGGCCACCAAATCGCTGCTGTTAAACGTGTAGAAGCCAGGACCAACGGGATCTTCCGGAGTCGTCAAGATCGTGCCATTTGGTTGGTCATCGCGCGCCACCGGTGGATCATTGACTTCCCAAACCGTGATCGTGGCGACACCGAAGGTGTTCGAAAGCAATTCGCCAGTGGAAAGATCGCGGATCAAGTAACTAAAGGTGTCGACGCCATTGAAATTCGGCAGCGGCACATAGGTGAACGTGCCGTTAGGGTTCAACGTGAACGATTGCGCGTAGTCCGGGGTATCCAAGAGGACCGCCCGCAGCGTGTCCCCGTCGGCGTCCGAGTCATTCGCGAGAACGCCGTTATCGTTGGCTTCGCTGGGAGTCAGCAGATTCAACGGATCGGTAGTCGTGAGCGACCCGTCCTCGGCGACGCGATAGGCGTCCATGGCGTCATTCGGGTTCGGGACGGGCGGGCTACCCGCGTAAACCAGCACCCGATAGTCCTCGACTTCGCCGCCAACGGAAACATTGTTCGGCGTCAATCCGCCGCTCTGGCTCAAGCGCAATCGGACCGCGATCGGAGTTCCCAAAAGGGACGAGGTGGCGGATACGGGCGTCGCCACGCTGAGATTATTGATGCCAATATCGACGGGGCGCGACCGGAACACCTGTTCGCCCGGATCGGCCCAATCGCCATCCGCGTTCCAATCGAACCACGCATCGAGAAACGCGCCAGTGGCGTTGGGCGAACCGCCCACCACGATGTCGAACGGCGTTGAAGCCGTGCGCGGGTTGAACGGTATCCGCAGGACCCCTCCAAACCGAGAGGAATCCTCGTCATTGTTGCCGCTGATGGTGACGGAAGCCGCTGTCGCCGACGAGTGCAAACTGAGTCCCTCGCCGGTGGCCGGATCGACGACCCGAGCCCTTCCGATCGCCGCCACGACACGCGATGCGATCACCGACGGCGAGTCGCCCGATCGGAACGGAATTACAACGGTGGACGCGCTGGGCGCTGTGTTCGAAACCTCGGTGCTGCCATCGCTGTCGAACAGGAAAGTGGCTGTGTAGCCGCGGTCGGCCACCGTAAACGAATCGCCATCGTTAATGGCGCCGATCGACAGGGTCGGAACGGACCAGCTCAAACGCCCGCCGGCTCCGGTAACGTCAACCGTGAACAGCGACTGCAACAGTGAGGTGGCGTTCGCATCGTCGCCGACGGCGTCCAGGGAAGGCTGGCCGTTGTTGTTGTCCTGGTCGACCAGACGGCCGAGATACACGGTCGTGTCATTTTCATAAAGCGTGTGCCGCGCCCCATTGTTGGCGAAAAGCGTGGGGAAACGGTTCGTCGCGTTATCCAATTGGTCGCCATAGTCGAGTTGCACGCCCGGCATAATGATCGTGAAGCGAGTCGAGCCATCGGCTTGGTTCGCCTGGATGAGATTGCCGGCCAAATCGCGGATCCCGGTCAGCGTAATCGTGTAGGAAACCGAACTCCTCCAGACCCCGGACAGCGGCGTAATGCGCAAGAGGTTGCTGCCAGCCTGGAAACCGACGATGTAATCGTTGCTTTCACGCAGCAAGATTCCATCGCGGGAGACGGAAATGTTGGCCGGCAACACGGTCGACTGGTCGATGCCCGTGCCCTCCACCGGGGTATCCAGTCCGGGACCGTCTTTCAAAACAATATCGAAAGACGCGTACACGCCTTCCGTCAACTGCACAACCGTAAGCGTGCTATCGATATCGCGGCCTTCCGAATCGTTATCGCGGGGCACCACGATTTCGGCGAAGGGGCCCGCATAGTCGTTGCGGTCGTACGCTCCCCGGTCGATCAATACATTCGACCCCTGGCCGCTCGGCGTCGCAATGTTCGGATCATCGTAGCGCAGTTGCCCGGTTATGTCGAAATCGGGCGCGATAATCGGCGACTCGGCGATGCCCAGCGGGGCCTTGACCCGCGTCTTGAAGTCGCCGCGATCCTGCAAGCTGCCGAGCGAGCTGTCGATCGCCAGCGACCCGGCGGCAGGATAGAAATTGTTGCGGGCCGCGTCCACGTACAGGGGATCGCTTGCCGTGATAAACAGCGGGAACGCCCCTGGGCCGATCGCGCCCGGCGTGGAAGCGGCGGTGGCGTTGTTTTGATAGATGGTGCCGCCGACCACGGAGGTGTCGGTCGCCAAGTCGGAAATGATCCGAATACCGGTCCCCAGGTTGGAAACGATGTTGTTGAGCAACGTGGGGCTCGCGAATTCGTCGACCTGAATGCCGACATCGCCCTGGCGACGCCCATGAATGGTGTTGTTCACGACCCGCACGAACGGAACAGCCGCCTCGCGCGACGCCGCGCTGTCGCCGCTAATGCGAATGCCGCCGTTAAGTCCCCGCAGCAACACGTTGTTGATGAGCACCGCGCCGGGGGCCAACCGGTCGCTGTTGAGATCGTCGAAGTTGATCGGCGCGCCCGGGTGAGGCAGCACGCCCGGAGTACCCGACGCGCCAGCCAAATCCGTGCGGTCCCGAGGACCATTGTCGACCAAGATGCCGTATTGGAGCGAGTCGCGGATCAGATTCGACTGAATCACAATCTGTCCTTGCTCGCGGATACGATTGGAGTCTCCGAATAGGTTGTGCACTTCGACAGGCAGGCCAATGATGGCCTGCGTGACTCCGCCTTGGGTATTTCCCGCAGCGCTGCCATACAGATGAACGATAGCGCTGGTGGAAGCCGTTCCAGTTGCCACACCATCCGACAAACTGGCGGTGAAACCAAGAATGCCCTGAACCGCTGACGAATTGATCGCGTCGCGTATCGATTCCGCCACCCGGTCGTCGCTCCAGGCGGGTCGGAAACCGACCTGCACACGGCCTTGCGTCACGCCTTTCCAAGGACTGGCGCTCGCCAAGGTCAAGTCTTCAAACTCAAAGGTCAACGTGTCAACGCCATCGCTCAACACGAACGTCTGCCCATCGGCCAAACGGGATCCGGCCGGCGCGGTAATCGACAGTTGCTGAACAGCACGGTCGTTCGTGTCCATGCCGTCCACCACCACTCGTGGCGGCGGCGGAAACATCGGGAAGTCCCAGAATTCTGGACTCCGGCGCATTTCCACTTGATACTCGCCCACGAGGATTTGCGTGTGTGGCGCGGTCCAATTCGGGCTGAGCAGTTGAACATTGTCGCGGAACGTGGTGTTGGCCGCGGCGTTTGTCACAATTTCCCCGCGTTCGGCGAAACCAATGACAATGTTGTCGATGTAAACGCCTTCGCGATTGTTGTCGGTTCCCCGTCGCGATCCGCCCCCTGTGGCGCCGGCGCTGCCCAGCATCGTCGCCGACGAAATATCGGCCTCGCCAAACCGGTCGCCGACCAAGTTGTTCTCGACGCCGAATCCAATGCCGCCAGTAATCGGAGATGGAATCTGGAGCACGGAGCGGTTAATCACCCGCACTAAGTCTTGATGGCTCTTGATAATGGTCGTGTCGCCACCCGCGAATTGATTGGCCATGGCGGTGCGCAGCACCGAAGCGACTTGGTTGGCCGTCATACCGGCGTTCAAGCGTAAAGGAACGGTGCCGACGGTTGTTCCATAGGCTCCCTCGACCAAGCCCGAAACCGTAGACGTCGCCGTGACCGACGCACCGCTGTTGCGGAACAAATTCACGCGGTTTCCACCCGTGACCACCGCCTGCACGTTCGTTGTTCCGGTAAACGCGTTGATCCGCGCGGCGACGTCCGTCGCGATCTGCGCGGCCGTGCGGGTCCGATCCGCTTGAATGTTGGCGCCAGCTGTCGCTCCGCTGCCAAACGTGAATGTCTGGGATCCCGTGCCGGTCACGGTGAACGATCCCGTGGCGTTCAGAGTGGCTCCGGAAGGGATGACCAGCGTCGGTCCCAAATCGACTTCGAACGTGGTGGTCGTGGCGCCCGTCATCACCAACGACACGCCATCTCGCATCTTATCCGCCGACACCGCGCGAACTTCGGTTCCCGTGGTGTTGATATTGCCGACACTCAGTGAGCCCGCCGTGGAAAACTCGAACCGCAGCCGCAGGTTTTCCTGACCGGCGAACGCTCCGAGATGAATCCTGGCTTGACGCCAGTTGTTTGTGTTGTTGAAGAGCTCCTGTACGCACGGTTCCGTCGCGGCCGACGGGTACGCGCAGCCGCCCAACGGCGGCAGCGTGTTGCCGAAGAAAGGATCCCAGGAGTAGTCCCGTTCATCGGGCGTCGTTGGATCGGAAACTTGCGCCGAATTGTTGGTCGCCAACAGCGCCCAGTCGCCGTCATCTCCGGCGATCATGACCCGGAACGCATCCGGCATGCCAGACAAACCGTCGGCACTGTCGGGCTCCGTTTCCATGAAATAGGAGAAATACAGCATCGGCTGGTCGGCGGCCGCATAACCCTTCAAGCTAAAAGGATTCGAAACGATGGTGCCGCGGGCTCCGCCGGGGTAGTTGTACCGATTCGCTGCGTTCGTGGGGTCCTCGCCGCCAAAGAACAGGCTTTGGCTGGGCGCACCAGCGATCCGGGTACTGTCATTGGGAACCGTAATTCCCTCGCCGCGGTCTCCCGTGAGATGCCACAGGTTGCGATCCAAATTCGAGAACGCCAAGCCGGTCGTCGAGCCGATTCCCGTTTCAACCGTCGTCGACGCATTGGAGAAGATCGGTTGCTGCACTCCCGACGTATTGAGCGCGTAGAGCGTCCCATCGGAGGCCATCGCGAACAGCAGATTGGCGAAAGCGCCGCCTTCGACGTTTTGAGGGCCACGGGACAAGCCCGTGATTCCACCTAACTCGGGCAAGGTTGTGAGCAGCGTGGCGGCAAAACCGACCCCTAGGCGATAGATATTGGACTGATTGGTCGAGACGTAGTAGACCCCGCCGATGTTAGCGAGTCCTTCCACGGTCTCGGCCACGTTCAGTCCGGTCACAAATCCCAATTCAATGACATTGGTGCCAGGACTACCCGAGAACAAAACCTGCGATGGATTCTGCCCCACCGCTCGTGTGCCAGGGGCGTTAACGGCAGCGCCGCTCTGCGCGTCAAACTGATAAACGATGTTATTGAAATTGCCGCCAAAGTTGTTGTTGCCTGGATCATTGCGGCGCCCGATCGCGATCAGGTTGGTGCCGCTATTGTTCAGGAAAGTCATCGCGGCGAAGCGCACCCCCGTGTTGACCGCTTGGTCTTGGAACGGCGGGCTAGCGGTGCCCGGGTCGTCCCGGTAGGTCGCGATCCCGTCATCGCCGAACGAAGTCACAGCAGCCGTTCCGGGATCGATCCGGAGGAGATTTCCCGAGTTGGCATCGGTACGGCTTCCCGGTTGTCCCGTGCTGAGCGTGAAGATTCCACCGTAGTCGACGGCTCCGTTGAGCACCGCGCCTTCGGAGGACCTCAAGGCGATATCGTCGTTCAAAAAACCGAAGGTCCCGACGCCCGTTTCGGTCGCGCCAGTGAAGGGATCGACGGTGTAAACCTGCGTTCCAGAGCCTCCGCTGCGCGAGACGAAGAGTACGACATCACCCAGGTGGAACGGCACAACGCCCGTGGTTGTGTCGAACAGCACGGGGACTTGAGGCGCATTGGCCGTCGCGGGATCCGTTCCGCCACCGTCGCCGAAATGTTGCTCGGCGATGCGATCGACGGAATTCACCGGTTCTAGGCGAATCGCGGGATTGGTGGCGTTCGACACTTGGAACTGGTCCATTACGGACGGAATTCGGGCCTCCGACGTGACGGCGAGCGAGTAAAGCTCGGAGTCGCTTGTCACCCGCAGATTGATGGGCCCGATAAACGGATCGAGTTGGCCGACGGAGCCGCGCGTCAGATCGTCGAGATCGGTTCCCTGCATCGGACCTGGGCGGTCGTCCGAGACGTTCGAGTCTCGTCCGACGCCAACTAGACGCCCCTGCGGATCGAAGATCCAGAGCGACGTATTGCCACGAGCGAGTGCATCCGAGTAGTCAAGGTCGAACGTGGCGGAAACGTAATTGGTGCCCGTCGGTCCCTCTTGCGTGCCTTGGATACCGTCATACTCCAACTTGAATCGATAAAAATCGACATCGGCCTGGGTTTGAATGTTTCCAGCCACGCTTAATGCGGCTCGATCGCTATTGAGCAGATTCCCGAGGTTTTGGCTTCCACTGGGTCCGTTGTTGTCGCCCGCCAATTCGCTGGCTTCGGCGAGTAGTGGAGAGTGGTACGGGACGCCCAACAATTCGACGCCGTTGGTGGCAAAGCGGATATCGGCGAACTGGATCGTCGAACCAGCCACCTCATCAGTTTCCCGTAACCGCACCTGCAACTGATAAACACCGGAAGTGCTGCCGCCGTTGCCACTGACCCGAACGTGAAAAACGCCCGCTTCGCCGACCGTACCTGGCAAGGTAACTCGCAAACCGGCGTCAAAGGGGTTTTGCGAATACAAATCTTTGGAGAGTCCCCCGATGCTGTCGACGGGACCAAACGCCGCGGGAGCCTTCGGCATCGGGAAGGCCTTGACGGTGACGGGGTCGGATACAAACGGCAGACTGCCCGCGGCCTTTTCCGTTTGCGAATCGTTGGATCGGGCCAGCACATTTCCATCGCCATCGAGTAGCTCGATCACCGAATTGAGCGGAATCGCGGTGCGGTCGATATCGAGCCAAACTTCGGTGCCGGCGAATCCAGTGAAGCTGAAAATGTCGACATCGCCGGGCTGACTGATGACGCCGCGGACATCGAATCCCAATCGCAGGTTCTCATCGCTCGACTTTTCGCCGGATGCCAACAATCCCAAGTATTGGGCTTTGGTGGTGGTGGCGTTGATCCCTGGGGCCACAATGTCGGGAGATTCGCGTTCCAAAACGATCGCGACATTGCGATCGTGGCTGAATGCGTCGAATCGGACGCTTCCCCAATCGCCGGCCGCGGGGGTTCCGCCGCCGCCATTGGTATCCACTTGCGCACGGCCATCCGGCTGGAATCCGGCTCCGACCGTGTCATCGCGAAGCGATGTCAAGAGCACGGGGAAGCCCGGCTGCCCGACGATTTGCACGGTGCCGCCAATCCGATCGTCGATGTTATAGGGCCGACCGCTGGCGACGAACCCTGCCGTGCCGCCCAGCAGTTTCACGACCAGGCTTTCCGAAGTGCCGCTCTTGAGCAGTAGCCCGCCGTCGGTGTGGAAGTCGGGCACCAGGATTTGGCTGGTCAGCACGTGGACAATGTCGGTGTCGTCCCAGACGCTCGCCGTGTTGAGCAGCTCGCCGCGCACGGTAAGTCCATTCGTCCCGTTCGCCTGCAGCCGATTCCCGCGAATAAAGGGGCCGCGGTTGTCCCGGAAATCGACAATAGCGTCGGCGGGGAAAGTTTGCCGCCCCGTGTCCGTCACCAGCGATTCGTCAAGCGAATTGGCATTGACGCTTACTACGGAACCCGCGTTGTTGCGGAAGATATTGTTGGCGATGACGGGCTGGGCGCCGCGCACAAAAATCGTGGCGGCGGTGTTGGTACCCCTGCCGAAGCGGCTCGCCGGCGCCGTGCCGCCTTGGCCGTCTCCGTTGTTTTCGAAGGTGCTGTGGGCGATCCGCGCATCCGCCTGATGGATTTCCACCGGATTAAAACCGGCGAAATCCCCTTCGACGCGGTTGACGCCGCCCGCATACGCGACGAACGCGTGATCGAGGCTGATCGCGCTCAGATGGCCCGCGAACAAGCCACCCCAATTTCCAGCGCCGGGACGCAGCTCGTTGGCGCCGGCCGAATCATCGTTGTTCGTATCGAACGTCCCACTGCCGCCGTAACTGTCGTCCGCTCGGGCAGTGAAGATGATTTTCAACGCTTCCGTGCCTTCCGCGATCAGATGGCCGCCATCGACGGCTTCGATCCGGCCGCCTTCAAGCTTGATGATCGTTCCCGGATCGATCGCTAACCGCGCGTCAGGGCGGGGCCGGAGATGGATTGAAGCGGAATTCAAGGAGCCGCTCGCTACCGTGATCGCGTCCGTAAATGCCGTGCCCGACTTGTCGAGCTCCGCAACGAACTGGAAGGGACCGCTATTCAGCGAACGGTACAAACGGCGTCCCGTGAAGACACCGGTGGCCGGCGGCAGTTGTCCAAGCGCGACGCGGCCGCCCGCCACAACCGTGACGGCGGACGTGGCCGCCGACGCCACTCCCTCGTTGCCGTTGGCGTCGATTTCCACGATCCTGTAAGCGTAACTGCCAGCAGCCAAGCCGCCCGATGGCAGCGCCGACAACGGCGCCAAAGTCACCAGGTTGATGGGCGGAGCTATCTCTTCGAGGGTCGGACCGGCCGGGGTGCCGCGGATTTCGAGATTCTCCGCGATCATATGAACGATGTCCGTGTCGTCGAACCTAGCGGCGACGGTCAGCGGCGTGAGGGCGTTCCCCGCTGGCGTGGCGATGGAAACGAAGAGCCCATTGTAAGAGTTGTTTAGCAGGCGGTTGCCGCGGACTTTCGGGCCCACGCGATCGTAGTCGGGAGTGAACTGGCCCGCGATCTGATATCGGGGCGAAGTGAAACTCGTTTCCTCGAACGTATCGGGAGTCGCTCCAATCGCCGCGTCGCCGCTGAGCCGGATCGTGTTGTAGGTGGCCGTGACCCGGGCGCTCGCCATATCGATCGGACGGACGACTTGGGCGAGCGAATCGACTTGCACGCGGCCGCCGCCATAGCGGATGTCGGCCATGTTAACATAGTTGAGGAAAATTCCCTGGCGATCCCATGTGAAACGTCCCTGTGCCCGATCGACATCCTCGCGGAAATCAATCCCGCCCCAATCGCTTTTGGCGGGAGTCGTGGGAATCGTGCTCGTGTCGACGCCAATCGATTCGTCGTAATACGAGGTGAAAATCACCGCCTGGTCCGGCGTGCCCAAGACCTGCAAAGCGCCGCCGCTACGATCCACCGCCGTCGTCGTGCTGCCGACGCCGATGCGTGTCCGCTGGGACTTGAAGACCGCTCCGGCGTCGAGCATCGCCGTCACGCCCCGCGGCACGACCATCGACGCGCCGTCGGACAGCGTCTCGCTGAGCGGGCCGGTGCCCAGTTCATAGGCGAAGTTGTCGCTCGCCGTGGCCAGTGAGTTATCCGCGCCCGGATTGCCGACAATGCGGACGATCTGGCCGGGACTGGCGGCCGCGAACGCGGTGGCGATGTTGTTGTAGGGGAATGCGGCGGTGCCCGCGCCGCCGTTAGCCGCCGATTTGTCTACGAACAGCGTGTTCGCCGCCGTCTGCGCGCGGAACCAGAAGTTGTACACGCCGCCCGCCGCTCCGTCCGCGTCGCCGTCCAACGCTTGTCCTTCGACATCCACGATGCTGGTCGTGGCGGCCGGCCGAAAGATCATCCGCAGCTCGTAATCGCCGACGCTTTGACCCCCCAGGCCACTGTCAGGAACCGACGGATCGTAACTGGTGCCCTTGGCGCTGACACCAATGAAATAGGTGCCGGAGGAAACCGCCGGAATTTTAAGGGCCGAGTCGTCTCCGAAATAGTCATCGTTTTGAGCGACAAGTTCCCGTACGCCGCCCGGCAGTTCGCGGTACAGCCGGATTGTGGTGTCGAGCACGCCCTGCGAGACGGTCTTCACCGGCAATCGATCCGCGAACGTTTCGATAGACAGTTCTCCTGTCGTGCCAGCGGGCACAACAAAGCGATACATGTCAACATCGCGCACCTCGGGACGATACAAATATTGCAAATGCTCGATGTCGCTATCCAGCGGCCACACCGCCTCGGCGGGCAGATTATAGGCGGCCACTTGCGTCAGGCTTCCGAGGATAGCCCTGGGCAAATCGTAAGTGTGCTCGATTCCCAAATTATGGCCCAATTCGTGCATCGCGGTATCAAACCAGTCGCCGCCGAATTGATCGTTCCAGGGCTCGGTCGCGTCCATAATGGCCAAGGCGCCGGGGCATTCGGCCAAGCCCAATACGCCTCCTGGACCGGTCGGAATGTTCGGACTGAGCGCCCGCAGGTCGCCCGTCACGATGGTTAATCCCTGGTTGGCCGTCTCGTAGAAACGAATTCCGCTGTAACGCGAAAACAGATCCAGGATTTCCCGGGCCCGCTGTTTTTGAGCCTCGGTGATCTGGTTGTAAAGAGGATTGCCGGAGGGATCGACTCCGTACAGGCTTTGGAAGTTATAGGCACGGGATGGAACTCCCACGCCGTCCACCGGTCCGCAAAAATGGCTCTCCACCGGAATGTCGCGGTGTCCGAGTTCGTCCTCGGCGCCGGGGTAGTCCAGCGGATAACTGGGGTCGGTCGCGGAGATGCTGGAGGCGACCACAAGACTCGAAACGGCCGAGGCGCTCAGCGTTCCCAACGCCGTCGTATTCGCGCCGGCGAAGTCCGATGCGACATCGCCCGACACCGCAACCGACACAGGCGTCGCCGGCTTCGGATTTTCGCTGGTTCCCACCCGCAGCCGGAACGTGCCCGTCCCCGAGCCAAGCAGATCGAGGCTCGACGCGAACGTCAGGATCGACTTGTTCGCCAGCGGATCGTAACTGACCGAGGATGGCGTGTAGACCGCGTCGTCGTCATTTCGGACGGTGTCGTTGGTGAAGATCAACTGATAGAACGCTGGATTCTCCGCCGACGTCGCGTCATCCCGCAAATCGTCCTCGTTGAAGTACACCTCGATGGTATTCCGCGATTGCGTCAAACCGGCAAAGGACCCGCCGGGCCCCGACAGGCGAGTCACGGGTTGGGGCACGACCGCCGTCACTTGCGCTCCCAACTTGAGTTCGAATTCAACGATTTCCTGGCCGAGCGCGGCGAATGTCGGTTGGAACGCTTGGCCGTTGATGTTTTTCAACGAGGTCAAGCCCAGCGGCGCGCTATCGACACCACCGATCTCGATTCGGTACAGATCGTCCGGCAAGGTCTCCGCGAACCGCGTGATCACTTCACGCGTTGTTGTGCCCAGCCCCTTGAACCCTGGGACCACCGCTTCGTCCCGAGCCAGCACCCGTACCAACTGCCCATTGGCCGCCAACGTGCCCTGTACCGGGGTGGCCGGGTCCCCAAACGGCACCGAGGCGGCTACCAAAGCGGCGGCGGCAGCGTTGCCATTGATCGCCGCCGCGACTTGCGCGGCTGTCGTCACCCCCGTCGTGGCCACCCCAACATAGACCCGTTCTCGATCCACATACACGCTCGGAGCGCCCGCCGTGGCGGTCGGCAAGGGCACGCCTGCCGGCCCATTGCCCGGGAAAATACCTATCGAGACGGGGCGGCCGGCCTGCGGATTCACCGCCGTCAAACGCAATTCCAATGGAACCGAAGCGCCGAGATTCGTCGACGCCATCGGCACTCCGGCCGATCCCAACGCCACGACGAAGCCATCCGCCACATTCGCGACGCTCGCCCCGCCCACCGATCCTGCCCGCAACTGCGTCTTGACCAGCGTCCGCGACTCGACCGTGGTCGACAACGCGTTCACCAATTGCTGGGCGGTCGTCGGCGTCGTGGAGTTGGAGTTCAGTACGACGTTGATCGTCGAACCGGACACGGTGACCTGGGGCGGCCGATTTAACCCCCGATCGATCTTCGTAAAGACCAAGCGGATATTGTTCTCCGCCGGGCCAAGCTTAACCGCCGTGAAGTCCACAATCGCGTTCGACCCCGTCGTGCCGAAATCGCTCGACGCGTAGGCGGCGTCGAACCGATGGTCGGCGCCTGAGCGGTAAATCTGCAGGCCATTCAGGGAAGCGGGGTCAATCGGAGACGCGGCATCGAACCGGAACGTCAACTGCCGCGGAGCCTCGTCCAACACATTGTTGGCGGGAACGGCGTTGTCGAAGGGACTGTCGACGTCAAACAACCCCACGTCGTTCGGCTGGATGCCGATCAACACCGGGCCCGTCGTCGCGTTCGGGCTAAGCGTCACGTCCAATCCGTACATTTGCACGGCGTCGGTCGCGCCCCGAACCCGCACGAAATAGGTGCCAGCCGCCGGCAAAATGATGTTCGACAGCAATTCATTGACGCCGGCCGGTTGCACGCTGGCCGTGGCCAACACTGTCGAACCATCCACATCCAGCAACTGCACTTGAAGATCGTTTTGGATGCGCGAGTCGAACTGCGTGCCCGCCGTGCATGAACCGTTGGCGTTTTGCGGCCCTTCCAGATACGCCTGTCCCGTGGGACGCAACAGGACACTGGCCCGTCCCGCCGCCGTCATCGTGAACCGATACAAATCGGTATCGCTCGTGCCGTCGATGCTGACATCGGCCACCGACACGGTCGAAGCACCCGGACTGCCAAAGTCGTACGCCCGGGCAACGGTATCGGATGGCTCAAACCGGTCTCCGTACATTCGATGCACGCCCAGTAAATCATCATGCTGGGGTCCGTCGAACGCATAGCTTAAGAACGGCTCCAACAACTTTGTCTGGTCCACCGGGCAGGTGTGCGCTAAGCCAATCCCATGCCCCAGTTCGTGCGCGAGCACGTTGCGCAAACCCAGCGAATTGCTGGTCGTGTTGAAGTAAAAATTGTCGGCCGTGTCGATCACCATGTCGCCGACGTCGGGATAGTAGTTGTAGGCGAGGATGCTCGAATTGCCGTCGATTCGGTGCCCACCCACCCGGACATCCGCGCGGACGTTCAAGATCCCCGGGCTGTTGGGAAACGGGGCGTCGTCGTCGTACGCCACATAAACGAAATCAAGCCCCGTTTGCGCCGACCAGTTGGTGAAGACTTGCTGCATCACGGGGAACCAGGGGCGTTGGGTGAA
>JBIKVL010000607.1:0-3696 GCA_044356875.1 Pirellulaceae bacterium
TCGACAGCACACTCGTCGTCATGATGGGCGAAATGGGACGCACGCCCCGAGTGAACGCGCAAGCGGGCCGGGACCACTGGTCGATGGCCCAGTGCATTCTCTTCGCGGGTGGCGGCACTCGCCCTGGCCAGATCATCGGCGCGACCGACAAACAGGCCGCCGCACCCACCCGCGACCCGATCAGCGTGGCCGATCTGCTGCACACGGTCTGCTCGCTGTTGGGCATCGATTCCCACAAAACGTACGACGATCCTCTGGGCCGCCCCGTGCCGCTGGTCGATGGCGGCAAGATGATCCCCGGTCTGCTCGCGTAGCCGAGGCTTTTTAACATGGTGCGAAAACCGTTTGCCACGGCGTTGTTCGTCGTGGTCGCCGCCTTATCGTCGTTAGCCGCGACGTTGGCCATCCCGCGACCGCTCTGTGCACAGCTTGTTCCCGAAATCGGCTACATGCATCCGGCGGGCGGCCAGCCAGGCGCGACGCTCGACGTTGTGCTCGGCGGGTACGATTGGTCGCCGGACATGCAACTGTTCGCGCATGATCCGCGGATCCGGATCGAGTTAGCGGGAGCGCCGACGCCGGTGCTCGTGCCCGATCCCCCGTACTGGTTTGGGGCGAAAGCCCGAGGGCCCGCGTGGCCGCTCCCGCGAGAATTTCCCGCGAAGTTGATCATTCCCGCCGATGTCGCGCCGGGGATTGTGCGTTGGCAAGCCGCGAACGCCAACGGCGCGTCGCCCGTTGGTTTTCTCCATCTTGGCGGCGGAACCCAGGTCGTCGAGGACGCGTCGCGAGTCGCCGCGGCGCGGGCCGATTCGCCTCGTAACGAACCTTCCGTCCCTGGTTTGTCCGCCATCGAACCGCAGCGTTTACCGTCGCTGCCGGTCGCCATCTCGGGGCGTATCCAGCGGATCGAGGAAGTCGATCGTTACGCGTTTCAAATGGCCGCGAGTGGCCCGGTCACGGTCACCTTGATCGCGCGGCAAATCGGTTCGCCGCTCCATGGCATGATCAAGGTCCACGACTCCCAAGGGCGGCTGGTGCTGGATGTCGCCGATACGCAAGGCGCCGACGTGCAAGCAACATTCGGCGCCGAGGCGGGCAACACCTATACGCTTAGCCTTCACGACCTCGATTTCGCCGGAGATCGTTCTTACGTTTACCGATTGCTGCTGAGCGCCGAACCACGCGTCGTCGCCGCTTTTCCGGCGGCGGGCAAACGCGGTACGACTCAATCGATCGAGTTCCTGGGCTGGGGAATCGCCACCGGCGCCGCTCAACTCGAGTCGGTGAAACGCGAGGTGTCGATTCCCGCCGACGCGAGCGGCACGTTCGAGTATCGCTGGGACACACCGATTGGCCGCACGATGCCTTGGAAACTGCTGGTGGCCGAGACGGCCGAGGCCGCCGATTTGGTCGAACCGGCGGATGGCCGCGGACTGGCCTTGCCGAACCTGCCGGCCAGCGTCACCGGGTCGCTCGGCCTGCCCTACGACGCGGACACGTACGCCGTGAAGTTCGCCAAGGATTCGCTCTGGCGGATCGCCGCCGACGCCCGCGCGGTCGGTTCGCCGTTGGATGTCGAGCTTTCGATTCTCGGTCCGGACGGCAAAGAATTGATGACCAATGACGACGCGCCGACGACCACCGACGCGACGCTGCTGTTCAAGGCGCCGGCGGATGGCGAGTACCGCATCGTGGTGTCCGAAAAGGCGGGCGCGAGCCACGGCCGAGCCGGATTCTATCGGTTGCGTATCGCCGCCGAGACGCCGTCGTTCACAGGCAGTACGCCAGCGACCGTAAACCTGCCGCTCGGCGGCAAAGCGAAACTGACGATTCCCGTGGTTCGTGCGGGAGGATTCGCCGAGCCGGTGACGCTCAGCCTTTCCGCGCTTCCACCCGGTGTCAAACCGCTTGGCGAACTCGTGATTCCCCAGGGAAAAAACGATGTCACGATCGAACTCGAATGCGCCGCCGACTCGCCCGCTCAGGCGTCGCTGGTTCAAGTGACCGCCACCGCCACGATCAATGGCCAACCGCAAACAAAGACGCTCGGCAATGTGCTTGTCGCCACGACCCTTAAGCCGCGTTTCAAACTGACGCCCGAGGGTTTGGACGACGTCCGCAAGGTGCAACGCGGCAGCACTTTCCTCGCGCCGCTGCTCATTGAACGGCTCGATGGATTCTCCGATCCGATCGTTCTTGAAATGACCTCCAAGCAGCAGCGGCACCGGCAGGGCTTGGCGAGCGGCGAGTTCACGATCGATCCCGGCGCGGCGCGGATCGAGTATCCAATCTTCGTACCCGAATGGATGGAAACGACAAAGACGAGCCGCATGATCTTGAACGGCACCGCGCGGGTACCCGACCCCAAGGGCAACGTCCGCACGCTCGTCCAACGCATGGAACTGCGGATCGGCGTGCTACCACAAGGCGCGCTGCTGAAGGTCACTCATGCCGCCGTCGAACTATTCGTCGCGGTGGGCGGAGAAGTGGAAATCCCGATCGTCGTCTCCCGTGCTCCGGAATTGCGCGAGTCCGTGCGAGTCGACATCCGACCGGCGGATCACGCGCATCCGGCCGAGAACACGTCGGCATCCCCCTCGTTGACGATTGTCGCCGGAAAGCCGACGTTGCCAGCCACCGCCCCGTCGACGGAAAAGATCGATTTCACGCCGCTCGACCTGCCCGTCGGCCAAGACGCCGCTCGCTTGAAAGTGCGTGTGCCCGCCGACACGCCGCATCGCGGCCAACGGGAATGGATCATTCGCGCGGCGACTCTCCGCGATGGCCGCTGGCCCGTGGTGTCCGAAGCAACGCTGGTCATCGACGTGCGTTGAGCGACGGGCGTTGAGCTACTCGCCGACGCGCTAAAACCGGATTGAGCGGGCGATCTGACAAGCTGGCAAGTTGGCGAGAGGGCGAAGGATGCGGATCGCGATCGGGCAACTGTGGCAGGAAACCAACACGCTCAATCCGCTGCCCACTCGGCGGGAAAACTTCGATCAGTTCGGGGTGCTGCGCGGCGCCGAACTGCTCGAAAAGCTCGCCACGACGAACGAAGTCGGCGGCTTTATCCAATCGCTTGCGCAGTGGCCGGAACGACCCGAGCGGGTTGGGCTGGTGCGGCTGCCCGCGTGGCCGAGTGGCACGGCGACCGCGGAGACGTTCGCGTGGATCATTCGCGAATTCGAAGAAGCGTTCTCCCGGGCTGGCCGCTGCGACGCCGTGCTGCTGGCCTTGCACGGCGCGATGGCCGCCGAGGGACACTGGGACGTGGAAGGCGAATTGCTCGAACGCATCCGCGGCCTCGTCGGTCCCGCCGTTCCGATCGTCGCGACGCTCGATTTGCACGCTAACATCACTGAGCGGATGGTCGCCAATGCCGATACGTTGGTCCTGTATCACACGGCTCCGCATGTCGATGTCTTTGAAACGGGACAGCGGGCGGCGGCTGTGCTCCGGCGAATCTTGATTGGCGGCGAACGTCCGATCACCGCGTTTCAAAAGATCCCGGCGTCGATGCCGGCCGAGAAAGCCAATACGCAATTGGCCGATGGCATGAGCGCTGAATTCCGTCGCCGGTTGGCGGACTGGGAGGGACGCCCCGAGGTGCTCGCAGCCGGTCTGGCGACGGTTCAGCCGTGGCTTGACATTCCCGAGTTCGGATCGGCGGTGCTCATCGCCACCAACGCGAAT
>JBIKVL010000608.1:0-3687 GCA_044356875.1 Pirellulaceae bacterium
GGCGGAAAATCGCAGCTCGAATGGGTCGGCGGCCATCTGCCGCCTGGAACGCGGACCGACTTCACCGCACCGCCCGCGGACGCGAACGCCGGCGAGGCATTCGCGCCGCCTCCGTCAGCCCTGCTCTACTCGGGGCACGCTCCGCGCGTGGCGATTTCGAACTTCCCGGAATTGGCCGAACTGCCGGGAACGGCGGCGGCCGGTGCGGCCGCCAACCAGCCGGCCAACGCGGCGGGACAACCGGCGGGCCAGCCAGCCGCAAGTTCATACGGCAAGCCGCCACTGGCCATTAGTGGCCGCTTGTCGGCGCCGGGCGAAGAGGATCGCTTGCGGATCGACGTGACGCCGGGAAGCCGACTGCAATTCGATGTCGTCGCGCGGCGGCAAGGTTCGCCCTTGGACGGCGTGCTGACGCTGCTCGGGCCCGCCGGCAACGGATTGGCGTCGGGCGACGATCGCCCCGGCACGGCCGATCCGGGCGTCGATTTCACGGTTCCGGAAAAGATGGACGCCGTGATCATTTCCATCCGCGACTTGCAACGCCGCGGTGGAACCGATTTCACCTATCGAGTCGTCGTTCGCGACCTCGGGCGGCCCTCGGCGACCGCCACCACCGACGCCGATCGTTGGAACGTGCCGGCCGGCGGCACGGTCCTCGTGCCATTCACGATCGCTCGGCAAGCATACGACGGCCCAGTTACGCTTGCATTCCCGGGTCTCCCGCCGACCATTCAGGCGCGGGGACTCAACGTTGCCCCTGGAGCCACGCAGGGACTCGTGTCGCTCACGGCGGCCCCGGCAGTGGCCCCGGCAGTGGCCCCGGCCGCGGAACCGATCGCGGTCACGGGGCGCTGGATCGTCACTGGCGCCGGCGGATCGACGCCGTTCGCCGAGCCCGTTTTGGCCGCTGACAGCCCGCTGTTCCGACTGCGCCCGTGGGGCCGCGAGGAGATGACGGTGGCGGTCGCCGAACCCGCCGCTTTCACCGCCGACTGGGGCCCCGACGCTGTCGACGCCGACCAACTGCCGCTCGGCGGCAAACTATCGCGGACGATCGTGCTGCGTCGACCGGCTCCCCCAGGCAACACAGCGGCGCCTCCATCCGGCGCCGTCCGGTTCCGGCTGGTGACGACTCAGCCGATGCCGAAAAAGACCGTCAAGGAAAACAACAAGGACGTGCAGAAGGACGATCTCGATCGGGCGCTCCGCTTGGAAGGCGAGCCGATGACAGCGGCGCTGGCGGCGGGTGCTCAGGCGGACCAAGCACTCGCAATGCTCGTCCCGGCCGACCTGCCCTCAGGTCCATGGTCGTTCGCGGTCGTCGCCGAACTGCTGGGGCCGGACAACAAAACGGTCGTCGCCACCGCCGCCACACCCGTCAGAACGCTGCCGACGGTCAAGCCGTAGCTGGTTGCTAGTTGCTAGTTGCTAGTGGTTAGTGGTTAGTGGTTAGTGGTTAGTGGTTAGTGGTTAGTGGTTAGTGGTTAGTGGTTAGTGGCTCGACCAGCGACCGATGACAGATGACAGATGACCAGGGACCAGTAACTAGTGACCAGTGACCAGTGACCAGTGACTGTTCGCTGATCAATTTGGTTGTGGAAACCGGGGGTTGCCTAGCCACGGGGCTCGCGGAGTTTCGTATTGTATGGGGGTTCGGGGATTGCCTCGGCGGCTTGGGGTCGAGGTCCCGGACAGTTTCCGCATTCCATGATCCGAATCCCTGACATTCCCGACCGCGAAGAACGACTTGCCCGATGAGTGAATCCGAACGTTCGTCCCCCAGTTCCGCATCGAGTTCGGCGCCCGGATCGGCAATTCCGTCACCATCTGTGGGCGACGGCCCGCGTTGCCCGCTTGAGCCGCTCGATCCGCAGATGACTTCGATCCAACCGGGAAGCGGTTGGTGCATGCGGTTGGAGCTGGCGTGGGGCGGGGTGCGGCGGTTGTGGCTGCGGACGTTTCGCCGCGGCTACGTGGCGCGGATGCGGGAGAAGCGGCGTGGCGTGCCGACGGGCGTGCCGCACGAAGTGCTCGATCCGCGCGACGTGAAGTTTTACCGCAATCAGGGCGACTTTGGTTGGGAGCCGGCGGACGACCCGTTTCGCTGGCGGGACCGCTTGCCGTTCGCTCGAGCGGGGCTGGCCGAACTGTTGTTGATCGGCGGCTTCTTTCTGGTGGCGACGGCGGCGGCGGGGTGGTTTTATTGGCCGGCGGCGCCGGTCCCGGCGGTATTGTTTCTGCTCGTCGTCTGGTTCTTCCGCGACCCGCCGCGGCGGATTCCCAACGGCTTGGGCGTGGTGGTTTCGCCCGCCGACGGGAAGGTGGTCAGCATCGAGGAATTGGAGCACGACCCGTTCCTTGGCGGACCGGCCGTTTCGATCGGGATTTTTCTGAGCATTTTCAACGTGCATATCAACCGCGTGCCGATCGCTTGCCGGGTGATTGGAATGACCTACCATCGCGGCAAGTTCCTCAACGCGCTCTTGGAAAAGTCGACGCGGGAGAACGAGCAACTGCATCTGCGCGTGGAGGGGGACGAATTTCCCTATCGGCGCATGGTGGTCAAGCAGATCGCTGGCGCGATCGCTCGAAGGATCGTCTGTTGGGTCCGTCCGGGCGAATCGCTGGCACGCGGAGACCAGTTCGGTATGATTAAGCTCGGTTCGCGGACCGAACTGATTCTGCCGCGCGAGCCCGGTTTGCGGATCGCGATTCGGGTCGGCCAGAAGGTGGCGGCCGGCGCGACGGAGATGGCTCGATACGAATAAGCGGCGAACGGGCGGCTAGCTGCGAGGAGAATGGCATGGCGGAAGCACCTTCGGGCCGGCGCGTGGCGAATCCGGAATTGCGGCGGCGGCGGTTGTTTGGAGTGCTGCCGTCGTTGTTGACGCTGGGCAACGGCGCGTGCGGGTTTGGCGCGATCACGTTCGCGGCGAAGGTCGGTCCCGACACGACGATGGAGAACACGCTGTACATCGCGGCGCTGTTGATTTTCGCCGCCATGGTGTTCGACGCGCTCGATGGCCCGCTTGCGCGGCTTTCCAAACAGACAAGCGACTTCGGCGCGCAACTGGACAGCTTGTGCGACGCGATCAGCTTCGGCGTAGCGCCCGGTTTCTTGATGCTGAAGTTCTGCGATGTCTTTCCAGCCCGCATCCAGTGGGTGATCGCCGTGCTGTACATGCTGTGCGCCATCCTGCGGTTGGCGCGGTTCAATGTCGCGAAGGCGCAGAGCACCGACCACGATAATTTCGCGGGCCTGCCCTCGCCGGCGGCGGCGGGAATGGTGGCGTCGCTGGTCGTGATCGCTCCCGGATTGACGCGCTGGACCAGCCCGGAAACCTCCGAGTGGCAGCGGGGATTCGGCGAGTGGCTGCAACGGGGCACCGAAGCCAGTTTGCCGATCGTGACGTTGGTCGTCGCCTGCTTGATGGTGTCGCGGATTCGCTATCCGCATTTGTTCAATCAGTTGTTCCGCGGCCGACGGAGCTTCCGCCATTTGGTGAATCTCTGTTTCGCGCTGGTCGCGATTATCGCGGTACACGAGTTAGCCATTCCGCTGGTGTTTTGCTACTATGCGCTCAGCGGTCCGGCACGAGCGGTCGCGATGCGGATTCCTGGTTTGGGACGGCTTTCCGAGCGTCTCAGTCAGCCTTCGTGACGGTCTGGTTCCGGTCGGGATCACGG
>JBIKVL010000609.1:0-3686 GCA_044356875.1 Pirellulaceae bacterium
CGTTCCCAGGCCCGTCGACGCCAGTTGACGCTCATGGCGCCGATCTTCGCGGTCATGTTTTTGTTGCTCGGCGGGGCGGGCTGGAAGTTGTTGGCCGACGCGCATGAACGGCGTTGGCAAACGCTACACGACCTTGGGCGACATGTGGCAGCGAATCCGTTGGCAGGCGGACGCCCCGGGGCTCGATGCCCGCAATTCCGCCTTGCGCTCTGATTTCGACGCGATCCGCAAACTGCTCGATGCCGGGGACGCCGACAACGCCGGTCCGCGTCTCGAACAGTTCGCCAGCCGACTAGTGGGGGACTGGGAAGCGAACGAGCGGGCGCGGACGGCGGGCAATACGCGTGCCGAGTACCAGCGACTGCTTCAAAGTGTTCCCGAGCGGTTACGGTCGACGGCCCGTTACGGCGAGCTGAAGGTGGACGGAGACCAAGCCGGCAAACAGTGGAGCGAGGCGGGAACCGTGGAGGCGTTCGCCTTGGCGGACGCCTCGTTCGGCAGCGCTCGACAGCGGCTGAGCGACTGGCTGGCGGTCGAAGAGACAGCGGACGAGAAAACGGCTCGGGTTAAGGACACGGCCGAGGAAGTGACGCGATTGAGTGCTCAACTGCTCGACGAACAGTCCCGCGCGAGTTCGCTCGCGCTGGAGATTGAACGCCTGACGACGCAATACGCGGAGTTGGGGAAGCTCAACCAGGAGGACCGTTTGGCGAAACAAGCGGCGGACAACAAGGCGGCCGATCTGGAAACCAAACTGAAAACGGAAGCGACCGCCCGCGCGGCAGTTGAGGAAAAGCTGGCGGTGGCGGAGCGTGACGCGAAACGGGTACCGGATCTACAAGCCGCTCTGGAGGCGGCAGAGCGGGAAAAGGCGCAAGCGGCGGTGGAGCTTGCGACCCGTCCAGCATCAAACGGTTCGCTGTCGCCGACGACGTTCACGCGCCCCGGCGTTGGAACGAAGGCAGGCGACTTGCTGACGCTCGAAGTCAAGGGAGTGCCGGTCCGTTTTCGCTGGTGCCCGCCGGGCACCTTCCGGATGGGCAGCCCGGTGACGGAAGCCGAAAGGTATAACGACGACAACCCAGTGACCGTGACGCTGACGCAGGGCTATTGGATCATGGAGACGGAGTGTTGGCAGAAGCTGGGGGAAGTGGTGATGGGCTCTTCCAAGGACTGGGATCGCGGCCGGAGCGACCAGCACCCGGCCTACTACGTCAGTCATGAAGAGGCGGTCGAATTCGCGAAGAGGTTCGAAGCGACGTTGCGGCAAGCGGGCATCGCGATGAACGGTTGGTCGATTTCCCTGCCGACGGAGGCGCAGTGGGAATACGCGATCCGCGGCGGGACCACAACGGCCTACTGCTTCGGCAACAACGCGAGCCAACTTGGCGAGTATGCGTGGTATAGGGAAAACGCGGGCGGAACGACGCATCCCGTCGGGACGAAGAAGCCGAATGCCTGGGGGATCCGTGATGGTCACGGCTCGCTGTGGGAGTGGACAAACGACGTGTGGGCAGACAAACTCAGCGGCGGCACGAATCCCAAGGGTCCGACGTCGGGCTCGTACCGGGTGATCCGGGGCGGTAGCGGGGGCAACTCCCCCAGGGGTTGCCGGTCGGCGTACCGCGACGGGTACTCGCCGGGCGCCCGGAGCGGCGACCTGGGCTGCCGCTTGGCCCTAGTTCCAGTCGCTGGGAGCTGAGCTCCGTTCGGCAAGCAGCGGGGCCCGCCGGAGGCGGTGCCGAAAGGGTAGCGAGCGCAGGCCGGTAAGCTCCTCGCGCTCGTTTACCACCGCGCTCGTCCACCGCCATCGTCGTTTACCGCCGAGCCGTAGGCGAAGGCTCGTGTGGCGCCCCGAATCCGCCCCGCGTCGTCAATCCCGCTTTGCGACCCAGCCAGCGCCTTCGGCGCCATACAAGACAATCGGGAGGCGGCATTTTGTTCTTGTTTCTTCGGGGCATGGCCGGTCCGGTCGGGGCATAGCACCCCGCTTGAAGCATGGCGTTGCCTCCGGGCAGGGCGGCCCCTTAGGCGCTCGGCCAACGCGGTGCGATCGTCCTAACGCCCCGAAGGGGCAATGACAAAATAGCCCAGGGCAGAGCGTCGCGGCGGAGCCGCGACGCGCCGCCCTGGGTAACAATGCCCCCCCAAGATCCGTCGCCCCGAAGGGGCATGACAAGACCGAGAACAGGATGCGATCACGAACAATTGCGAATCGGATGTAAATGGATGGCCTCGATTCGTAAGCCTCGACGGGCAATCGGATCGAAGTCCGACAGTTCCACCCGCACCGCGAGGCGCTTGCGAACTACCTGCCGGTTTTCACCATCTGAGAGTTTGCAGAACTTTGATCACACGCTGGTTACACCCCGGTTACCTTTGACGTTAACATGGTTGCGGAGGAATGTCACATGCCGGATTTTGATTCTGTTTTGAGCGACGCCCGAAATCTACCGGTACACGATCAACTGCGGCTAATCGACGCTCTCTGGAATGCAGTCCCAGCCGATGTGGACCTGCCGTTGCACGAGGACTGGGCACCGGAACTTGAACGTCGAGTGTCCGCCATTCGATCGGGAACCGCACAGACCACCGCCTGGGAAACGGTGCTTGCTGAGGCACTGGCCAGGATCAAGTAGGGAGGAAAAGGTGTCAGGACTCTTTTTTGGGTCTTCCGCTTGGGCGGAGGGTCGACTGGAGGTTCAGGTGCCGCGAGATTGGCTGCACCCAATTCCCAGCTCCAAAGGGAGAGCCCCGGTTGACGCTGGTGCGAACGGCCTTGAGTTCCGCGGCGGTCAGCGGCTTGTTGACCCGCTCGGCCCATCGCGGTGAGCGGGCGATGGGCCAAGCGGAGAGCAGGCGCGGCTCCCGCTCGGGTTCCTCCAGCCACCGATTCAGCGCCCCCCACGTCCAGTCCTCGGCTGGTCTGACCAGTCCGGCCCGCAAAGCGTTGCGCTCGACGTACCGAGGGAGTGGTAAATCCCACCCGCTTTGCCTGCACGTTTTGGCCTTCCCGACTCGGCATCTTGTCCGAGCTCAACTCCCCAGAAAAGAGTCCTGACACCTTTTCTCTGGCACCTTTTCTCACCTTGACTTCGGGGAGTTCCAAGGCAATGATGTACTTACATTGGTCGACCGTTACAGTCAAGTAAAGCTGAGGGTTAGGTGATGATCAAGAATTTGGTGAAACATGGCAATAGCTGGGCGGTTGTCATCGACCGTCCCATTCTGGATTTGCTCAAGATCCGTCCTCAGTCCCAAGTCGAATTGACCACCGATGGCAAGTCCATTCGCATCGCTCCCGTCAACTCCGATGACAGCAAATCGAAAGTGCGCGCAGCGCGATCCAAGGTGAATTCAAAGCACTCCGAGGCTTTCAAAAAACTCGCGGAGTAATAGCCCGTGCTGTTTCTAACCCTGGATGACATCCTCGAATCTCATCAAAACCAAATCGCGACCTACGGCGGCAGTCACGGTATACGCGATCTAGGACTGCTTGAATCGGCCATCGCTCAACCCGAGGCGAGCTTCGGCGGCCAGTACTTGCACGTAGACCTTTTTGAAATGGCTGCTGCGTATCTTTATCATCTCGTGATGAATCATCCGTTCGTTGATGGAAATAAACGTGTAGGCTTGGAAGCATCACTGATCTTCTTGGAAATCAATAACGAAAGCTTGATCGCCAA
>JBIKVL010000610.1:0-3680 GCA_044356875.1 Pirellulaceae bacterium
CGTCGATCAACAGCCGCTCGGCGACACGCGGTGCGAGCTCGGCGACCCCCGCGCCCGAGTCCCCCGCGCCCGAGTCCCCCGCGCCCGAGTCCCCCGCGTTCGAGTCTGCCGCGCCTGAGTCTCCCGTCGTTTCTCCAGCGGCACAGGAAAAATCGTCGCTGGGCGGAAACGCGGCGGAAAACATGGCGACCGGGGGGAGAAGAGAGAGGAAAGGGAAGATTCGCCGACAATTCGCCGCGAGGCGGGTGAGTCGCCCGCTATTTTGTGGTGGCGACTTTCGGCGGACGATCGGAAGCTTAGAATCATGGCGCTTTTGTCGAGTCGCCGCAATGTCGGATCCGGCCATGCCCATACTCCAAATGCTCGAAGGCCCCTATCGGGTGCCCAATCTGGTGCTCGAACGGGCGATCACTCGCATCGGCAAAACGGCCGATTTGTGCGGCGCGTTCACGTTGCGGAACGATTTGGTGAGCGGCCTGCACTGCACGATCGAAAAGACGAAAGGCGGCTGGGTCATCATCGATCGGGGCTCGATGAACAAGGGGAGCACCAACGGCACCGAGGTGAACGGCCGGCGTCTTGAAAAACTGAAGCCCTGCCTGATCCGCGGCGGCGACGAAATCCGCATCGCGCGGGTCTTCAAGTTCCGTTTTGTGGACGATTCCACCGAGTCGATTTCCGGGGCCGCCGCTAGCATCAAGCTGGAGGAGTCGACGGGGCGGTCGCGGGTGGCGTTGAGGGTGCCCGAGTCGGTCAAGGGGCTCAGCGAGCCCTCCGTCGCGACGCTCGAAAGCCGACTCACCCTGCTGACGAAGCTGATCGAGTCGTTGCGGCGGGAAACGCGGCTCGAGTCGCGTTGCGAACAGGTGCTCGGCACATTGCTGGAGCTGTTGCCCAGCGTCGATCGGGCGTTGATTCTGATCCCGAAGCATCGGGGACTCCGCGATGGCCTGTACGTGGCTCGGCGCCGTCGCGAATCGCAGGCGCCCGTCGAGACGCTGTCGATCGCCGAAGAGATTTACAAGAACGTGTTTGTCGACAAATGCGCGGTGCAAACCGAGGATCGATTGGTGATCGCCGCTCCGTTGCTCGACTGCCACAACCGCGTGCTCGGCGGCTTGCAACTCGAATCGCTCGACCGGCGCCGGCCGTTCAGTCCCCAGGACCTGGATCTGCTGCGGTCGGCCGCCTACTTGATTTCGTTCGCGGTCGACGTGGCGCTCTTGCAGCAGGTCGAGCATGAAATGAACGAGGGGCGGAAGGCGGTCGAGTCGCTTTTGCCGGCGGCGACGCCGGTCGTTTCCGGCTATGAGTTCTTCAAGTTCTACAAACCGGCCAGCTTCGTTGGCGGCGATTATTTCGATTTCATTCAACTGGAAGAGCATGTTTGGGTGATTCCCGTGGCGGACGTGTCCGGCAAGCAACTGCCCGCGTCGCTGTTCATGACGAAGGTCGCCGGCGAACTCCGCTCGCTGGTCGATCTTGGTCTTTCGCTACCGGAAATCGTCGCGCGGTTAAACCGCCGGATGTGCCTGTTAAATGAGAAGACGGTCACGCTGCTGCTGTTGCGGCTCGACACGGGCAGCCACGAAGTGCGGCTGGTGAACGCTGGGCATTGCATACCCTATTTGCGAACCGCCGAAGGCGATGTGCAAACGCTGGGTTATGGCTTGCACGGCAGCGTGCTTGGAGGCGACGAAGAATGGCAGTACGAGGAATTCCGTGGCGAGCTGCGGCCGGGCGATTCGCTGATTCTTTACACGGATGGCTGCACCGACGCCCAGAACGACCAGCAAGAGCGTTACGAGATGCTGGAACAACCCCGGCTGCGGTTGGCGATTTCCGCGCCCTGTTCCGACATTGTCGCGCTCGGCGAGCACATTCGGGCCGATATCGAGCGGTTTGTGGGCCAAACGAGTCAATTCGACGACATGTGCCTGGTGGGCATCCGTCGCAAACCTTGAGCGAGGAAAGTTCGCAACGATGAAGTTCCGTACCCGCGCCATCCATGTGGGCAACGCCTGCGATCCGAGCACCGGGGCCGTCATTCCGCCGATCCACTTGGCTTCGACGTTCGTGCAGCCAGGGGCCGGCGAATGGGGCGAGTTCGATTACTCGCGGAGCGGCAACCCGACGCGGAAAGCGGTCGAAACAACGCTCGCCACGCTCGAAGCCGGCTGCGGCGCGTTGGCGTTCGCCTCGGGAATGGCGGCGACCCACTGCGCGTCGATGCTGCTGTCGGCGGGCGACCATATCCTCGCCGGAACCGATATCTACGGCGGCACCTACCGGTTGTTCCACCGCGTCTTGAATCATTCCAACATCGACGTGACGCTAGCCGACAGCACGCGGCTCGACCAATTCGAGGCGGCGATCACGCCCCGCACCAAGCTGGTCTGGATCGAAAGTCCCGGCAATCCGCGGATGTCGATCACCGACATCGCCGCCTGCGCCGACATCGCCCATCGCCATGGCGCGCTCCTGGGCATCGACAACACGTTCGCCACACCCGTGCTAACGCGGCCGCTGGAGCTGGGCGCCGACATCGTGATGCACTCCGCCACCAAATACTTGGGCGGCCACAGCGATGTGCTTGGCGGGGCGTTGGTCGTACGCGACCCCGAGCTCCACAAGCGGTTGTATTTCCTGCAAAACGCCACCGGCGCGGTGCTCGCCCCGTGGGACTGCTTCCTGCTCAGCCGCGGCATCAAGACGCTGGAACTGCGTGTGCGGGAACAGTCGCGCACCGCGCAGCGGCTGGCCGAGTACCTGGCCGCCGACCCGCGGGTTTCGCGCGTGCTGTATCCGGGCCTTCCCAGCCATCCGGGTCATGCCCTCGCCGCTCGACAAATGGACGGGGCGTTCGGCGCCATGCTGACATTCGAATTGAACGGCGACTTCGCGAAGACAAAACGCGTGGTGCAAGCGACCAAACTGTTCCATTTGGCGGTGAGCCTGGGCGCGGTCGAGTCGTTGATCGAGCAACCGGCCTCGATGTCCCATGCCAGCTACGCCGCCGCCGCCCGCGCCGCTCACGGAATCACCGACGGGTTGATCCGCCTTTCCGTCGGCCTGGAGGATTTCGAAGACCTGCGCGACGATCTCCATCAGGCGCTCGACGCGTAACCGCTGTTGGAACGTGTTGCCACCTGAGCGTTGTCGGTAGCTGAGCGCAACCGCCAACTCAGCGCAACCGCTGCCTCAACGCAACCGCTGCCTCAACGCAAGCGTCGCGATGAACGGCGAATCGTCCGGTGTTGCGAACGGTGTCGACGGCGTAGAATCTCGGCCTTCCGTTCAAACACCCAAGTGGGTCGACAGGAGTTGCGGGGATGGGCAGCCAGGTGCGTGGGGAAGATTGGGGCGACGCGATCCGATGTGTGGAGGCCGCGGGCCGCGAGGGCCGGTTATCGGCCGGCGCGGTTCGCAACATCCTGGCTTGGCTGAGGGAACCGCGTTATAGCCAGTACGCTCCGGCGGTCGCGCAGCACGTCCAGGAGGAGCGCTGGAAACAGTTGGACGACGCCTTCTGGACCATCATTCCGTTCGGCACTGGCGGCCGCCGCGGACGGATGTACCCAATCGGCTCGAACGCCATCAACGACCGCACGATTGGCGAAAGCGCGCAGGGGCTGGCCGAATACGTCACTGAACACGCGCCGGAGGACCAAGCGTTGTCC
>JBIKVL010000611.1:0-3675 GCA_044356875.1 Pirellulaceae bacterium
CATTGGCGACCACTCGGAGCGACACTCGCTGCGGCGCGTCGGCCGGCGCCTGGGGATCGGCAGTCGTCGCCGTCACGGAGCCGTCTTCGGCGATCTCGCCCGCGTATTTCATTTCGCGTCCGCTGGCGGTTTTCGCGACGAGTTCGACCGACTTTGGCGTTGCTCCCGGCTGAATCGAGCCGGAGACGAAGTATTTTCCGCGCGCGACCGTGAATTGGAGGGAAGCCTTGGCACCCTCGAATCGCCACACCCAAGCCGACTCTTCGGTCCACCCGCCGTCCGGACTGCCGCGGCGAATCTGCCCCGCACCCCGCCATTCGCCGACTAGCCCCTGCAGCGGCTGTAGCGATTTGCGCGCCGCGCCGCCTTCGCTTGGCGCGCTTTCCGCGGCAGCGTTCGTCGCCGCAGTGATTTTCGCCGCGCCTTTCGCCGTGTCTTCGGCTGCGCCTTTCGCCGCGTTTGCAGCCGTGTCTTCCGCTGCGTTTGCCGCCGCGAGTCCCAGCGTTGGTCCTGGGAAGAAGCGAGCGAGACTGGCAGAAGAGAGACTCGCGGCGACGCCAAGTGCGATGGCGGCGAATGCGGTAGCGGCGAACACCCGTAGCCAGCTCCGTTCACCGCGTCGTTTCCTCGGCGTTTTTCCTTCGAGCGCCGCCGTCTTTGACCCGTTGCTTGGGGTGAGTCGCCGCATGAGTCCGCTCCCGTTTCGACTAGTTTCGGTCCGATCGCGCCGGCGTCGGCACGTTGCGGCGCATGCTTACACGGCCCCTTCCGCTCGGAGCACGTCGGCCACGAGCCGATCGTCGATGCCGCTCACAAGTTCCACATGCCCCATCCGCGTGGGCAGCACGAACCGCAATCGGCCGTGCTCCACCTTTTTATCCCGTTGCATGGCGGCGATCAAATCGGCCGTCGGTAGCGGCGGAAGGGAAATGGGCAGGTCGAGCGCGGCGAGCAACCGCTGCTGCCGTTGGGTCAATTCCGCCGACACGCGTCCCAGCCGCTCGGCCAAGCGCGATGCGCATACCATGCCGATCGCGACCGCTTCGCCATGGAGGAAGCGTTCGTACCGCGTTACCGTTTCGATCGCATGGCAGAAGGTGTGGCCATAGTTGAGAACGGCGCGGAGTCCCGTTTCCTCGCGTTCGTCCTGCCGCACGACGTCGGCCTTCAGTTGGCAACACCGCGCTATGACGCGGCGGAGCAATTCCGGGTCGCGGGCGCGCAGCGAGTCGACATTCGTTTCCAGCAGTTCGAAGAAGGGCGGATCGAGGATCACGCCGTACTTGACCACCTCGGCTAGTCCGGCTGCGTACTCGCGAGGGGGGAGGGTGTCGAGCGTGCAGGTATCGATCAGCACGCCGCTCGGCTGCCAAAACGCGCCGACCATATTCTTCGCGTCGGGCAGATTCACTCCCACTTTGCCGCCGACGCTACTGTCGACATGCGCGAGCAGCGTGGTGGGAATCTGCAAGAATCGCAGGCCCCGGGTGTAGGTCGCGGCGACAAACCCAGCCAAATCGCCGATCACGCCACCACCCACCGCCACGACCAGCGTTTTGCGATCGGCGTGGACTCGCACCAACGCTTCCCAGCATTCGTAGACTCGGGTTGGCGTTTTTTCGGTCTCGCCCGCGGGTAGCGTCACGACGTCGACCCGCAGGCCGGCTCGCCGCAGACTCTCCGCGACCGCCGACGCGAATCGGTCCGCCACGTTCACGTCGGTGATCAGGAACGCGTGCGTCGCCTTGAGTCGCTGCTGGGCCCATTCGCCGGCTTGCCCGAGCACTCCTGGACCGATCGCGATGTCGTAGGCGCGTTCGGCGAGATCGACACGAACCGTGACGCCGGAATTTTCCATCGAATCACCGGTGCGTGCGTGGGGACTGGGCAAGCCGCCAGAGGCGGGTGGACCTACTTCGCGGAGCGGGCCCGTTGCAGGTCAGCGGCCGTGACGGTGATTTGACGGCAGAATCCCGTATGGACGCGAACGTATTCGAGGTGAGCGCACTTGTCGGGCGACGCATGCAGAACATTCTCGAGCCGCTGGCGTTCGGCCAGCGACACCGAGCCAAACTCGTCGCCCCAGACCGTGTTCGTCTCCATTACCAGAGCCTCGCGGTACGGATCGAACTTGTCGGCCATTGCCTGCCTCCTCCGAAAAACCGGCCATACTACCCCAGGACGCCGCTTGTCCGTCGGCCCAACCGAACGAATAAAGTGGAGGTCCTGCCAGCCGCCGTGCGGCTTGGACAACGCCAAATATACTTAGGGGCTTTCCCGCGGAGAATACGCCGATGGCGAATCGAGGAGCTTGGGCCATCGCGGCCATGTTCGGAGTCGGGTTGATATTGGCCGGCGGGTCGGTTTTGTACCATTCGGGACAAGGGCGTCGCTGCCTGGCATTCTATGGAAGCGAGGACGCCGCCATGGTGCGTCACGCTCCGCAGGTGGAAGCTTGGCGGCTCGAACCGCCAACCACCGAAGCGGATGCCGAAGGCGGGGAGACGATTGCCATCGACGGTCAGCCCTGGCGGATCGCTCGTCGGATCGACATTCGCCAGGCCCGCGGGCTGGTGCATGCTCGACACGCTTTGATAGTCGACGCCAACTATCGCTGGGATGCGTCCGCAAGCGGTGGGCGGTGGTCGAACGCGCTTGCCTTCTCGCGGGATGACGCCCGCGTCGTCCTGCTCTTCGATTTCCAGGATGGCCAGGTCCGCGAACTCGAAGGCCCTGCCACGATGCTCGTGCCGACCATCGCCGCCGCCGAGCAGGCGTTGATCGAGCGGGAGTTTTCGCTCGCCGACCGCCGCTCGCCGCCGGCGGACGGCGCGGCGCCCGCCGCGTCGGCGTCTCCGGTGAAGTCCGCCAGCCGGTAAGCGAACTAGCGTGTTTCCAGCTATACTGTTGGCGTGCGGAACCCGTCGTGGAAAGCTTGGTTGGCGGGGCCCGCATCCCACCTAGCCCGCAGGAGTCCCACCATGGCGGCCGATCCCACGAAAACGCATGTCGTCAAGTCGTTCGCCCACACGAGTCCGCTGTTGGCATGCCGCTTTGACCCGACGGGCAAGCTGGTCTTTGCTGGCTCAGAGGACAGCAAGGTGCTGCGTTGGGACCTCGCGACCGGCACGAAAACGGAATTTGCCGGCCACAGCAGCTGGGTCCGCAGCCTCGGGTTTTCCCCCAATGGCGAAACGCTGGTGACCGGCGGTTACGACGGCCGGCTGGTCTGGTGGCCGGCAACGGCGGAGAAACCGGCGCCGACCCGCAGCGTCGACGCTCACAGTGGCTGGATCCGCGCACTTTCCGTGAGCCCCGATGGCCAATTGGTCGCCACCGCGGGCAATGACAATAAGGTCAAATTGTGGCGGATGGACGACGGCTCTTTGGTCCGTGAACTAATTGGCCACGAATCGAATGTCTATCACGTGCAGTTCCATCCCAGCGGCAGCGCGCTGGTGTCGAACGATCTGAAGTCGCAGCACATCCACTGGGAGGTGGCGACGGGCGAAGCGAAGCGGAAATTCGCCATTCCGGCGCTTCACAAGTATGACGGCTCCTTCATGGCGGACATTGGCGGAGCCCATTCGATGGCGTTCAGCCGTGACGGCAAGATGCTCGCCGTGGGCGGCATCACCAATGTGAGCAACGCGTTCGCGGGAGTCGGCAACCCGG
>JBIKVL010000612.1:0-3672 GCA_044356875.1 Pirellulaceae bacterium
TCTCCGCCGAAATCGTCGCTCGCAAAATCCTCACCGCCGAGATTTTCGTCGCCGCCGAGATTGTCGTCGCCGAAATCCTCGCGGAGGGAGTGTTCGCCGTTCGCGTCGGCCAGTTCGTTGTCGTAGCCAGTGCCATCCTCAGTCGGGAGAGCTTGCAGACGCTTATCTGGGCGCCGATCTAGACGTTGATCTAGGCGCAGATCTGGGCGTTTATCTGCGTGCTGATCCGGGCCGTCGCTTAGTTCATCATGCGGGTCTTCGTCGTTCCCGGGTTCGTCGCTGAGCTCCAGACGGAGCGCGGTCGGACTGGCGGCGGTGCCATTAAGGGCCACGGTTGGAGGCAAATTGCCAGCCAGCGGAACTCGAGGCGGGATACCCGCCTCGGCGGCGAATGCGGGGGCCAAGGCAGCCCCGTTGCCGCTCGCCAGATGGGACGCGCCGTCAGAGCCTGTGAAGGAGTCGGGAAGGAACTCGTCCAATTCCGAAGGCGGCGCGAACGCTACGCTCGGGGCGACTCCGGCGGGGGACGCCGAGCGACTTGGCTCGCGCGCGGCGGCGGCGACGACCGCCGTGGCATTCGAGACATGCCGGCCTGATGGACCGATCGCTGTCGGAGCTTCCTTCGCGTGCGAGGCCGGAGTGGGGCCTGTGGTGCCGGTCGCCGCCATCGCGTTTCCGCTGGCTGAACGAGGGCTCGGCTGGCCCATGCTGCCACCTGCTCCGCTGCTCTTGCCGCCTGTCGCGCCACTGTTCGCGCCGCTGTTCGTTCCGGCAAGCCGCGTAGGGGACACGGGTCCGCCACCGCGATCGCGGCTGCCCGTGGTCGCCTCCGGGACGCTGGAAGATGGATCGCTTTGCAGCTGTTCCCACTGATCGACGGTCATCAGCACTTCGCGGGCCTGCGATCCGGCATAGGTGCCGACGATGCCGTCCTCGGCCATGAAATCGATGAGCCGCGCAGCGCGTCCGTAGCCGATGCCGAGCGCGCGTTGGAGCAGCGAGCAACTGCCGCGGCCTTCGCGGATCACGACGTCGATGGCCGATTCGTAGAGCTCGTCGCGTTTGCGCAGCTTTTCCATCAATCCGCCGTCGCCGTCGTCCGTGCCTTCCACCTTCATGTTGACGAGCTCGGAGACGAAGTTCTGCTGGCGGCCGCGGCTGCAGCAGTCGACCAGCCGAGTGATCTCGTCGTCGCCCAAGTAAGTGCCTTGTCCGCGGAGCAGGGTGCTCGTGCCCGGCCAGAGAAACAGCATGTCGCCATTGCCGAGCAGTTTGTCGGCGCCCATTTCGTCGAGCACCACGCGGCTGTCGACGCGGCTGGCGACTTGGAACGAGATGCGGGCCGGCAGGTTCGACTTGATCAAGCCGGTGATCACGTCGACGGTCGGTTTCTGCGTGGCCAGGATCAAGTGGATGCCGACCGCGCGGCTCTTTTGGGCCAGGCGGATGATGTGCTGTTCGACTTCCTTTCCGGCGGTCATCATCATGTCGGCGATTTCGTCGGCCACGATGACGATGAACGGCAGTTGTTTGGGAATCGACGCCCAGGCGGCGTCGTCTTCGGGCTGCAAGCGGCGCCGCAGTTCCTCCTCGCCCAACTGGTTGTAGTTGCTGATGTGGCGGACGCCGGCGCGGGCGAGCAGTGCGTAGCGCTCCTCCATCTTTTCCACACCCCACGCCAGGATCGCTTCAGCCTTCTTCATGTCCGTGACGACCGGGTGCATGAGATGGGGCAAGCGGCCGTAGCCGCTGAGCTCGACCATCTTCGGGTCGATCATGATCATCCGCACCTCGTCGGGGCGACGGGTCATCAGGATCGACGAGATGATGGCGTTCAGGCAGACGCTTTTACCGGTGCCGGTGCGGCCCGCGATGAGCAAGTGGGGCAGGGTGGACAGGTCGACAGCCAGCGGGTTGCCCGAGACGTCCTTCCCGAGGAACAACGGGATCCGCATCTTCTTGATTTTGCCGTTGGTCTCCTCGATCACTTCGCGGAGCCGCACGACCTGCCGTTCCTCGTTCGGAACTTCGATGCCGACGGTGTTCTTGCCCGGGATCGGCGCGACGATCCGCACGCTGGGCACCCGCAACGCGATCGCCAAATCGTCCGCCAGCGCGGTGATCTTCGAAAGCCGCAGGCCGGCCTCCAGTTCGACCTCATATTGGGCGATTACCGGCCCTGTCTCGATCTCGACGACCCGCACTTGGAACCCAAAGTCGGCGAATGTTTTTTCGAGCACCTTCGCTTTGCGGCGAACCTCCTTCTCCTGGCTCTCCCAATCGATGTCCTCGCCGGCGACCAGCAGATCGATCCCGGGAAGCTCATAGTCATCCACGGCGGCGGCGCGCTCGTCTTCTTGCAGTTCGGCCAAGACCGAAGAGCGGGCGTCGTGCGTCGACCGCGATTTGAAATGCGGCCCTGGCGCCGCGTTCGCGGTGCCCGTCGCCGCGGCGTCCTCTGTTTCGATAGCGCCCTCGCCCTCGCGCTCGCCTTGGCCATCGTGCTTCAGGCTGCGGTCAGCCGCCTTGCGGTCGGCAGGGCGATCCGACGACTTGGGATCGGCCTTTCGATCCGTGGGGCGAGTCCCCGAACGCCCCGCGTCGCGCATGCTGCCGCGAGCGGCGCCACGACCAGCCCCAGCGTTGCTCGCGCTCGCCGCTTGGCTCATGCCGTAGTCGCCACCGCCACCGTCGCTGTCGGCGCCGTCGTCCGCGTCAAGGTCCGCGACATCGCCGGCGTTGCGGTCGGCGACGTTCTTGCCGCGGCCACGGATCGGCAGGATCGACGGCGACGAATCCTCGTCATGGCGGCTGCTCGCCGCGCCTGTTTGCCGTGACTTGCCAATCGCCAAGGGGCCGGCGGCGCCAACGGCCGTTCCGGCCATTCCCGCTGTCGCGCGGCCGACGAGGACCGCGTTGGCATCGTCGCTGCTTGCCGCTGCCGCTTTCTCGCGCTTGCTCCTGGTGGGCGCGATTTTGACTGGGGGCGACTTGTTGGGCGTGCGTTGAGGGCTGCCCGCATCGACCCGAGCGAGCGCCGTTTCAGGCCGCCGGAGAAACGGCGTCAGAAAGCCTCCCAGTGTCCATCGCAGGATCGCTGGAAAGACCTGGTCCGAAGACAACATCAGGCCGCCGACGACAATGCTACCCGCTAACAACAGGCTCCCAAACAGCGCGAAATGATGCAGCAGAAGGCCGGCGCCGAGCGCTCCCAAGTAGCCGCCCGCGCCCACCATCGGGCCCGGCGACCATTCAGGAAGCGTGAGCGCGGCGAGTGTGGAAACGCCCACGAGTGAACCGAGCCAGCCGGCGAATCGGAGTAGCGGCCCTTCAAGGCTTGCCCGCAAGAACAGAAAACCGCTCAGCACGAGGATCGAACCGACTGTGTAATAGGCACCCGCCCCAAACCCGGTCAGTAACAAATCGGCGGCGAGAGCCCCCCAGCGACCGCACGAATTGACGATCTCTTCCGGAGCGGGATACTCGAGCTGGTCCGGGCGGTAGACAGCCGCCAGTGGCCCCAGCGAGCCCGTCACGGGATCGCTAGGCGAATAGGTCGCAAGCGACACGCCCAGGAAAACGCCCGCGCCCAACAAGGCGACGGCACACAGTTCCCGTTGGAATGGATTCGAGGCGGCCATGGTGGGTGCCGTGGAGCGAGCTGCCGACGGC
>JBIKVL010000613.1:0-3671 GCA_044356875.1 Pirellulaceae bacterium
GGAACGGTATCGTCCGTTCGACAACGACGGGGAACGCGGGGCGGCGGCGCGGATCGTCGAAAAACTGGGAGGCTTCGCGTTGGCGATCGAACTGGTCGCGGCGGGACTGGCCGCTCATCCCGGGGCGACATACGCCGACCTCGCCGACGGCATCGGCCTGGACGACCTTGCGACGCTGGCCGAGGACGGGGACATCGAGCTGCGGCGCCACAACCATGAACGTCGCTTGCGGGCGGTGCTTGGTCCGACGTTGCGGGCCCTGTCCACCGAGCAACTCCGCACGCTCGAATTGGCATCGTTCTTGCCGCCCGACTTGGTGCCGCTCCCGTGGCTGCGGGAGTTGGTGCTCGCCGAGTTCCCGGAGCTTGCTCAACGCGATCGGATGGCTGGCGACCGGTGGGAAAACCTAGTCGACCAGTTGGTACGGCTGGGGTTATTTACGCGGATCGAACAGGAGTCGACGAATCGTCGGCTGGTGCGTGTTCACCGGCTTGTGCAGCAGTTCGTGCGCGCCGATTTGGCGGGCCTGGAGCCCAAGGAATACCAGCGACGGATCAGCACGCACGCTTTGGCGCGCGCAGTTGTTGTGCGAGTCCACGGTTCGCGTGGGGCTGTTGTGGGAGTTGGAACCGCTATTAGTGTACGGGATGCAGGCGATGGGCGTGGATGACACGCGAGGAGTTCACGTCGCGCATTGGCTGTGTGATTTGCTTCACGAAGTAAGCCGACTGACGGAGGCGGCGGAGTTGGCGGGCTTGGCGGTGGCGTGTGGGCGTCGTCTGGCGGCGTCCGACCCGGGGAACGCCGGCTGGCAACGCGACCTGTCGGTCAGCCATAACAAACTCGGCGACGTCCAGAGCGCGCAGGGGGATCTGACCGCCGCGCTGGCCTCCTACCGGGCCAGTCTGGACATCCGCGCGCGTCTGGCGGCGTCCGACCCGGGGAATGCCGGCTGGCAACGCGACCTGTGGGTGAGCTACTGGCGTATGGCCACAGTCGCGGAGCGCTCTCAGCGCGACGCCGGACGACCATGGTGGCAAAAAGCGTACGAAGTGCTCGACGCCATGAAGCGGCGTGGACTGTTCGTTTCGTCACAGGACGAAAGCTTTCTCGCTCAAATCAAAACCAAACTGGGAATGTGATGGGGAGGGATGATCGCGATCCCCGAGTCCAGCGTTCCGAGTCCGCGTCGGTGACAGTGTTGGGTCGACGGCGGGGAGGGCGCTGCCGCTCGCGGCATTGCGCGCCGATCCAACGCGTCTTCTCGCATGAAGGACTGATTTTCTTTCTTTTGCTTTCTTGAGGAGATAAGCGATGGCAACCGTCACCATCGAAGTAGCGCGTGCCATGCTGGATAAACTGATCCACGACCTGACACCCGGCGAAGAACTTGTCATCACGAAGAATGATCGTCCGGTGGCCAAGTTGGTGGCGACGCCGCCAGACGCTCGCCCCGTGCCCAAGCTAGGCACCCAGCGCGGGTCGGTTCTGTCGATGGAACGCTTCGACGATCCGCTGGAAGAGTTCAAGGAGTACACGTGATGCGTTTGCTTCTCGATTCCCACACTTGGCCGGCAAACCATCAAAACGCTCTGGGGCGAGTTGGCTTGGCAACTGGCAACTGGGAGGCAGCGAAGGATTCGCGATGGTCAAAGACGCGGACGCGTCCGGCATTCGCGGCCTTGATCGAGCGCGGATTCGGCTGGGTTGTTTGCAGCCAGGCCCGGGAAAGGTGCCAGGCACGAATGGCATATTGTCGATGGCGCAGCAGACCAAGCGTGGGCACGTCTACGTCATCTCCAACATTGGTTCCTTCGGGGAAAACGTTTACAAGATTGGCATGACGCGTCGGCGTGACCCGCTTGATCGCGTACGTGAACTTGGAGATTCGAGCGTTCCGTTTGACTTTGACGTTCATGCGATGATCACCAGCGACGATGCGCCAACGCTAGAGAAGCAGCTGCACAAGCATTTTGTTTTGAATCAGGTGAACAAGGTCAACCACCGGAAAGAGTTCTTCCGCGCGACGATTGCCGAAATACGTGAAGAACTCGAAAAGCTAGGTCTCCAGGCCCAATGGACGCTCGTAGCCGAGGCGACGGAATATCGAGAGACGCTCGCGATCGAGAAGCTGATCTCCTCCAGTGCTGAGAAGCGCGAGGCATGGATCAACCGCCAGCTGCTGCTGCTGGAAGATTCCGAGGGCGTGGAAATCGAGTCGCCCCTGGGTGACGAAGATGCCGAGTCGTGAGCTGCGAATTACCCAGCCGCGACGCCACGGTGACGCATAACCAGACTTCATCGCGTAGCCTTCGCACTGCGTGATCAGGAGTCAGGTCATCTCGGAAGTCGATGGTGCGCCCGGAACACCGTTCGACCGTTTCCGATTTCTTGAGTCGTGATTCAAGACTGGTTGACTCGTCGCCAAACGTTTTAATAGCACAACCACAGCATATTCGGGTTCTGTGCGCACAACGCATGTCGTCCGCTTCGCACCGAGTTGGCTTCCCACAGGCTGCGATGCGTGCGTATGACACGATCGACGTCCAGGAAGACAAGGGCCGCCGCTTGGGACTACTCCGACAATTTTTTCATCGCGCGACCGAAGCGGGCGTGAATATCCTCGATCGCCTTCTGAAACACTCTTTTTTTCTTTGGCATCCCGCATTGGCATCAACAGATATCGCTGGGTCATTGCCATGGAAGTCTGTGGGGGCGCGACGTAGGGTCAGAGAAAACGAAGCCAACCGCTGGAATACTACAAACGACGCGCGAAATGCACTTGGCGGGCGACTTCCCCGAAGCCACAGGCCGGATACAAATGCTGGCCGACCGCGTTTTGGGCCATCGTTTCTATCACCGCGTATTCCAGCCCCTCGGCGCGGAAATAGTCCAAGGCACGCTCGATAAGACGTCGCCCCAGCCCCAGATTTCGGCAGTCGGCGGCGACCGCCAAATTGGGCACTCGGCCACATCCCGTCGCCCGGTTCATTCGCGTCGTGATGTAACCCACAATCCGCCCGAAACGCTCGGCGACAAAAATACCCGTCGGATTCGCCGCCGCGTCGTCGTCCAAGTGCCGCGCCTTTCTCCAACGCCAATCCCGGCCCCCCAACACTCCCAATGCCTCCTCAATGTTCTGCTCGAGCGTGACGCCCGAAAAGGAATCGACCGTCAACCGCTTCAACGTCTCCAGATCGTCCGGCCGATAAACGCGAAACACAATGTCGTCCATCGCGCGGGGCTCCGCCACCGCCGCCAACTCCGCTGTCGCCAACTCCGCCGTCGCACGCTCCACAACCACCGCTTCTCCACCGCTTGGCCGCGAAGCATCCTTCAGCTCCAGCTCCAACTCGTGTCGGTGCGGCAACGACGGTTGAGCGCCAGCTCGAGTGACACTGATGGCGGCGGCGCGAGCCGCCCAACGAGCGGCCACGTTCAGCGCACAGCCTTCAGCGAGCGCCACGGCCAACGCCCCATTGAACGCGTCGCCCGCCGCTGTCGCATCGACGGCCCGGACCGAAACGGGCTCGATCCATGCTACCGGTTCGCCGGCTTCCAAGGCGGGCACCAGCAACGCGCCGCGGTCGCCGAGCGTCGCGAGCACCGTGCGGGCGCCACGCTCTTGTAACCGCCGAGCGGCCCGTTCGACCGACTCCATTCCCTCGACC
>JBIKVL010000614.1:0-3670 GCA_044356875.1 Pirellulaceae bacterium
TTGTCGGGGTAGCGGCTGAGGTTGATGTCGCCTTCCGTCTTCTTCTCGCCATGGCAGACGAAGCAGTGCTTTTCGAACAGCGGGCGGATGCGTTCGGAGTACGCGGGCGGCGGCACGGCTTTGGGCCGCGTGGCGATCGCGGGCGGTTCGATGGCACTCGCGTGGGGCGGAGCGACTACGGACATTGCCACTGCGAGAACCAGGGCGGAGGCGAAGGCGAACTGGCGGCGGTTCGGACGGTATTGGCGATCGGCGGAGCGGGTCATTGTCCGGCGCCTCGACGGTAGGCGTTGAAGCGTTCCTGGTATTTGGAGGGCGGGTTGGAGCGGCCGCCGGCGTCGCGGTTCCCGCGGAGGGCGTCGTCGGTGGCATTCACCGACCGACGGCGATCGGTGGTTGGGCGCAGCCCGAGGCTGCGTAGCGAGTCGCTCAGTTCGCGACGCGTGGCCGGATCAGGCTCGTTGGCGCCCCGCTTCAGCGCTTCCCAGCGGTTCACGAATTTTCGCAGGTCGTCGGCGGACCAGCCGAGCCGTTCGAGCAGTTCGGGGTTGGGCGTTTCCTTTTGATCCTTGAGATAATCGAGCACGAGATCCGTGGCGCGATTGGCGTAATCGAGGTTCGCCGCGTCGCCGTCGGCCACGGGTCCGGTGGGCTGATTGCGTCGGGGCGGGTTGTTGCCGGCGACTCCGCCACCGCCGGTCATCCGTTCATCGCCGGGCGGTGGATCGCGGCGGGTGCCGGTCGTGGGAAGCGCAGGATCCGGGGGGCCGCTTTCGGGGCGGTTGTCGGGCATGCCGCTGGAGCCATCGGAGTTCGAGTTGCCGGGAGTCTGTTGGGTGCCTGGGCCCTTTTCCGAGCCGGACTTCGTGTCGCTGGGCGATTGGGAATCGAGGGAGTTACGGGGCTGATCGGCGGGCTTGCCGCGGGCTTGATCGCCAGTGCGGCCGGACAGATCGCCGTTGCCCTTTTCGGCGGCTTGGCCGGCCCCGTCGTCGCCAGGGGAGGTGCTGCCGGCCGTGTCGTTGCCCGCCTGTTTCGCGCCTTGGCCGCCGCCTCGTTTGCCGCCGCCGCTGCGATCGCCGTCGGCTCCCCCTTGGGAATCGGATTGGCGTTTGCTCTGCGACGGCGCGGGCGGATCGGCCGCGTCGCTGGGCTGGTTGTCGTCGGGCGACATCTGCTTCTTTCGATCCGCGTTTTGCTTGGCGGGATCGGGCGGCGCGGCTTGGTCCTTGGAAGCTTGTCCGGCTCCGGATTGGCCGGGGCTGCCTTGGCTGGCCTGCTGCTTCTTCAGGAATTCCAACGCGCGTTCGAACGCTTCGCCATCGTCTTCGGCCGGCTTCGACTTGCCGCTCGGAGGCGGCTGTCCCGTCGGCGCATCGCTCGGCTTTTCGCCCTGCCCGTCGCCGTCCGGTTGCGGTTGTGGTTTACCGTTTGTCGGCTTGTTACCGCCCTGTGGGTTGGAGTTCGGTTTTCCATCCGTTGGCTTTCCATCGGTCGGTTTTCCGTCAGTCGGTTTTCCGTCAGTCGGTTTTCCATCGGTCGGTTTTCCGTCAGTTGGTTTTCCGTCGGTCGGCTTTCCGTCGGTCGGTTTTCCGTCGGTCGGTTTTCCGTCGGTCGGTTTTCCGTCGGTCGGTTTTCCGTCGGTCGGTTTTCCGTCAGTCGGTTTTCCGTCAGTCGGTTTTCCATTTGATGGTTGACCACCAGATTGCTTACCGGCGGGCTGCTTGTTGCCGCCTTGAGAATCACTGGCTTGAGAATCACTCGCTTGCGAATCGCCGGCTTGCTTGTCGCCCGATGTCTGTCCGCTTTGCTTGCCGCTGGCTGGTGTACCGCTCGGATTTTTAGCGCTCTTTGGCTGGCCGCCGCTTTGCTTACCGCCGCCGCTTTGAGAACTGTCGCCTTGAGGACTGTCGGAGGGCTTGTCGTCCGCTGACTGGCCATCGTCCGATTGGCTCCCGCCGGACTGCTTTCCAGCGCCCTTCATCCCGCCAGATTGTTTTCCGTCGGATTGTTTTCCTTCGGAGGATTTTCCGCCGGACTGCTTGCCCTCGCCCTGCTTTCCCTCGGAGGGTTTCCCACCGGACTGTTTTCCTTCGGACTGTTTTCCTTCGGGGGATTTTCCACCGGACTCGTCGCCGCTGGACTCGTCGCCACCAGACGGCTTGTTATCCGCTGAGTTGCCGTCCGGGGATTTTCCGTCCGCTGATTTTCCGTCCGGAGAGTTTCCGTTTGATGACTTGGAGTCTTTCGATTTGTCGCCAGACTCGGACTTGCCCGCGGCGTTATCGGGCGAACCGCCGCCATCTTTCGGCGACTTGGTGTTTTCGGGTTCGTTGGCGTTCTTGGGGTTGGACTGCGGTGGCTTTTCGCTCGCGGGCTTCTCGTTGGCGGGTTGTTTCTTTTCCGATTTGTCGTTAACGGATTCGTTCTTGTCCGAGCCGGTATTGGGCTTTGGCTTTGGGGTTGGCTGTTCCGCCTTGGGCTGGGGCTTCGCGGCGTTCGGTTGCGTGGCCGAATTGGAAGCCTTCTCGGCGGGAAGGATTTCAATGATCAGCTCGCGGGAGCGGCTCTCGCCGAGCGACAGACCCGAAGGCGGATTTGCCGCGTTGGTCCTTGGCGCCGCGTCTTCGAGGGTTGCTGGCTCGGCCGGATCGGGCCGGTTATCGCGGGCTACGGCGGCGAGTCGCAGTTGGTCGCCGGCGCGGAGGCCGTGTTCGTTCGGCACGAGGTTCCATGGGCGTTGGACGGGGCCGGCGACTCCACGGGTGTCCGCGAACAGCGTGTGCTGGAAAGACGCCTGGGGGCGTTGGCAGCGGGCGTCGATGGCGAGCTTGGCGAGTCCGAAATCGGGGTCGACGGCGCGGATTTCGAGCGGCAGTTGGCCGTCTTCGGGAACTTGGACTCGAGGTTCTTTCGGGGCGAGGATTTCGACTTCGGGAGGAACGTCGGGCAGCACCTCGATTTGGTGCAGGATCGGGGTCGAAGAACGCCTTCCCGAGGGCGTTTCGAATCGCACGAGATAAGACGTGTGTTTGGGGACGGTCTGGCCGGGATGGGCTGGATTCTGAGTGCGTTTCAGAACGAACGATTGACGGGCCACAACGCCGCCGACCGTAGCGCCGCCGACCTTTGCGCCCTCAACCTTAGCGTCGTCGACGTTCGCGCCGCCGCCCTGTGCATTGTCGACCTCCGCATTGACAACCTGTAGGTGCAATACACGGTCGGCTGGGGTAGGAGGGCCACCATCGCTCGCGGGATCGAATTCGATCCAAGCGGCGCGGATCGGTTGGTTGGCGACGGCGGTGAGGGTGACTTGCGTGCCTTCCCAGCCGCTGAGATCGCCTTGGCGGTCGACGATTCGCCGCGGACGGTTCATGTAGGCGGGGTAGGTGTATTCGACGCGGTCGACGAGGATGCGAGGAGCGGCGGTGGCGGCGAGTTGGAACGGGGACGAGATCGCGTCGCCCGCTTCCAGCCGATAAGTGAGCGACTGCCGCAGCCCGCCCTCGTCGGGCGGCAATTTCGCGGTCCAAGTTCGGTGATCCGCGGCGGCCTGCATGGGGACTCGGCGTTCCACCGTTTGGCCATCCTCCGTGGTGAACACCAGTTCGACCAGATCGGACGTGTGGACGCCATCGAGTCGGGCGGCAATCTCGATGGTGTCGCCGAG
>JBIKVL010000615.1:0-3666 GCA_044356875.1 Pirellulaceae bacterium
TAACGCACCGTCAAGTCGACTTCCACGCCCGCGCGGGCCCGCCGCGCTTGATCACGGAAATCGTCGCTGAAGTGTCGCGGGTACTCCCAAGCGTGGCTATGGATGTCGATGGTCATCAGGACACGCTCGGCGCAGGGTGTAAGAGGCGCAGGGTGTAAGAGGCGCGGGGTGCGAGAGGCGAGGGGTGTGATCCGTGCTGGGGAATGTCACAGGCTGCGGAGGAAGGCGGTCAGGTCGGCGAGTTCCGCGTCGGAGAGGTCGCGTTCCAGTTGATGGCCATGTTTGCGGAACACGTCTTCCAGGCTGGCGGCGCTGTTGTCGTGGAAATAGGGAGCGCGGTGGCCGACGCCACGGAGCGACGGCGGATTGAAATGCGTGTTGCCCTGTTGGTCCTTCAAACCAACATCGTAGGTCTTGGGCGTTGTATAGGTGGGCGGGGCGTGACAGCGGACGCAACCAAGGTCGCTAAACATCCGTTGGCCGCGAGCGACCGCCGCATCGTCGCGGACACCGCGGAGGACATCGATCGAAGGCGGCGATTCGAGCGTTTGCACGTACGCCGAGAGCGCTTCGATCATTTCCTTGGGAGGCTCCTTGTTCGCTTGCATGGTGTTGATGAGCGACTTGCGGACTTGGTCGGCCAGGGTGGGCGACGAGGCGTTCCAGGCGAACGGGGCCGTGTCGGCGCGGCCCAGCAGCGTGAGCACGCGTTTCGGGGCGCCGAAGGTTTTGTCGCTGAAGTTGTCGTTCAATTGACCGTTGGTGTGGCCGTCCGTGTGGCAGCTCTGGCAGCTCATCCAGCCATCGTGCGACAGCTTCCCATCGTGGAACAATAGTTCTCCGCGATCGACGAGTGTCAGCGGCTTGCCTTGGCCGAGCGAGATGTCGAGCTTGGTTTCGCGTTCCGACAGATCGATGCGGGAGACGCTGTCGCCAAAAGTGTTGGCGACGAACGCCCACCGGCTATCGCGAGTGGCGGCGACGGCGGTCGGCCGGGCGCCGGCCGGCAGGCGATCGAGGCTGAAATCCGCTTCGCGGCCCATCGCGATCTCGCCAATGCCGGCGAGCGTCACGACGACCGTCCCGTCCGGCGCGAAAGCGAAACCGGCCGGATCCGCCGTCGCGCTGCCCGCTTGTCCCAGCGGATGCATATGGCCGCCCGAGAACAGATCGCCGCCGCCGGCGAGCACTCGGTCGAGTTTCAGCCATCGCAGGTCGTTCGACATGAGCAGTCCCCAATGCACGTCATTGCGGATCGTGTGGGCGACTTCGTTGAGCATCTGGTGCGCGACCACCAGCATCGTGCCGTCGTGGTTGACGCCCAGGCCGCGAATGTTGTGGCCCGGGAACTCGCGGAGCCCCAGTGGAACCGGGGCGCTGTCCGGCTTCGACGTATCGAGCACCAGGAGTCGGCCGCCAAACGAGTCGGCGACGATCAACCGCTGGTCGTCGCGAACAAGCGTCAATTCCCGCGGCGCAATCGGAAGATCGACGCGATGGGCGATCCGAGCGTTCGTCTCTCCGCCTGTCGGCTCCTTACCAGCCACCGCTTCGCCAACCGCCGCCTTTGCGGCCGACTTGTTGCTGGTAGACGGCAGTTCGACAACGGTCAGTCGGCGCGACCACAGCGAGGTGATGAAGGCGCGGCGGCCATCGCGGGCGACGGTCACTCGAACCGGATACGGGCTGACGGCGAGCCGCTGGAGCACGGTGATCTTGGGAGCGGCATCGGTGGGATGTTCCAGCCGCAGTCGCAGCAGTTCATGGCGGCCTTCGTCGGTGGCGAGCAAAGTGTCGGTGGCGGGTAGCGACGCGAGCGACGACAACTGAAGACCGACGGGAAATTCCGCGATCGCCTGGTTCTTCGCGGTGTCGATCAGGGTGAGCGACCCGGAGCGGCGATTGGCGACCACCAGCAGTCGCTCATCGCGCGAAAGAGCGATTCCAATCGGCCGACGCAAGGCAGCGGCGGTCTCGAAAGCGGCCGCTTGCGTGGGGCGGGCGCTGGCGGCGGGAGCGCCGTAACCGTAGTCGCCGTTGCTTTGCGCGTGGACTGGCGGGGCGCAAACCGCGAGCAACACCAACGCCGCGGCGAGGCCGCCGAGAGACTTGGAAGGCTTGAGGGGAAGGTGGCTCATGGGCGAATTCTCCCAGTTGGAAGGGGCGGACGCGGCGCAGCGGCGCGGGGCCATGCGGCACCGTTCCTAATTTGGCACAACGGCCCTAGCCGGGCAACCTGAAGTCTCTTTACAGGGTATCGGCTTTTGCACACAATGGCGGCACAACTAGCGTTTGACGAGCAGGCCTCCACCCCGTGGAGGCCGTGTTTTTTCAATGGAGTAGGTGGGCCGATGAGCAGCGACTACATTCCGATGACCCAGGCCGGATACAACAAGATCAGGGCCGAGATCGAGCAATTGGAATTGGTTGAAATGCCCCGCATCGCCGAGAAGATCGCCGAGGCGCGTGCCGAAGGCGACCTGAAGGAAAACGCCGAATACCATGGCCAGCGGGAACGCCAAGGCCAAATGCAGGCCAAAATCAACTACCTGAAAAGCAAGCTCGCCAAAGCCGCCATCGTCGATCCGTCCAAGCTCGCGAAGGACGAAGTGGTTTTCGGCTGCACCGTGACCGTCAAGGACCTGCAATACGGCGACGAAGAGGAATACACCCTGGTCGGCGCGGGCGAAGAGGATTACGACCAAGGAAAGATCCTCGTGACGAGCCCCATCGGAATGGGATTGATCGGCAAAAAGGTCGGCCAAACCGCCGAGATCAAGGCCCCGAAAGGCGTGATTCGCTTCGAAGTGGTCCGGATCCGCTTCAATCTGGAAGAATAGCCGTAAGGAACACTTGGATGGCTGTCGAGTGCGATGTCGCTTACCTGGGCGAACTGCGTTGCGAAGCGAAGCATGGGCCGTCGGCGGTGCGTATCGTCACCGACGCGCCGGTGGATAATCATGGCCGGGGCGAAAGCTTTTCGCCGACCGATTTGGTTGGCGCCGCGCTCGGAACGTGTTTGCTCACCATCGTCGGCATCGTCGCTCAGCGGCACGGTTGGAACGTGTCGGGCGTCCGGGCCCATGTGTCGAAGGAGATGATCCAACAACCGGTGCGGCGCATCGGCCGACTGGCGGTGAAAATCACCTTCCCGGCCGCCGCGTCGTCAGGGCTGGGCGCCGACGATCGAGCTCGCTTGGAAACGGCCGCTCGACGTTGCCCCGTTCACCAGAGCCTACACCCCGACATCGACGCGCCGATCGACTTCATCTACGAAGAGTAGCCCGCCGTAAGGCGTTGGCCAGCGTAAGCAGGCTTTGCACGTCCGACTCGCACCGCGACCCCACCTCGTTGGCCTCCCAGCGATCGTCCGGCTTGACGAACAGTTCGGGGCGGGAGCCGCCGGGTGACGTAGCATGGGAAGCTTCCGCGATTCTCAGCAGCCAGTGCGGAGTGCGCACCACGAGTTGTCCGGGCGCGGTCGCGGCGGCGATTCGCCGCGGAGCATCGGGCAAGGCCTGAGCTCGCGTTAACAGGCTTCTGCCCCAAGGTGTGGCGGAAGCGAATCGAGCGATGTCTTGGGCGTCGGGCTCGACGTCGTCGTCCGCGAAAGTCGCCAGCGCTGGTATCGCCGCCGCCAGAATCGCCGCCTCCGGTATCGCCGCC
>JBIKVL010000616.1:0-3647 GCA_044356875.1 Pirellulaceae bacterium
CCCCGGCCGCTGTTGTTGATTTCGAGCGACATGAATCACTTCGCGCCGGACGCGGAGAATCGCCGCTTGGATGAAATCGCGTTGCGGGCGTTCGAGAGCCGGGACCCTGAGTTGCTCTTGCGGACCGTTCGGGAGCACAACATCAGCATGTGCGGCGTGCTGCCGGCCGTCATCGTCTTGGAAACGCTCCGGCAACTGGGCGGGTTGACGGAGATTCAACGTGTGGGCTACGCGACCAGCGCGGAGGTGTCGGGCGACACGTCGCGGGTGGTGGGCTATGCGGGCATGCTCGTAAAGTAGATTGTTGGTTAAGTGTGCGGACAACTGGCGTGCGGATCGGTTATCATCTGCGTCGACGACGGCGGGATGATTCGGTTTCCGACGGATTGGGGCACGTCAATTTTGGACGGGCGAGTCCGCCGCCATCCCGCAACCGCTGCGATTCGAGACGCGCATGGCACGGGCGAGCTTCGATCCCTATTACAAATGGCTGGGAATTCCGCCGGAAGAGCAGCCGCCCAACTACTATCGGTTGTTGGGGATTCCGCTGTTCGAATCCGATTTGGATGTGATCGAAAACGCCGCCCATCGGCAGATGGTCTACATCCGCACGTTCCAAACCGGCAAAAACGCCGATCTCTCCCAAAAACTGCTCAACGAACTGGCGGCGGCGAAAGTCTGCTTGATGTCGCGCTCGAAACGAGCGGCTTACGACGAGTCGTTGCGGCGGCTGATGAGCGGGGAATCGGCTGGCGGCGAGTTAGCTGGCGGGGAATCAGGGGACGGCGGAGCGGTGGATGCGGGCGTCGGCGATTCCGGCTCGAACGTCGAGGAATCCGAGTCATTCGGCGATGTTTCGGGGGCGCAGGAAAGCGGGAATGGGGTCGGCGATTCTTCCGAGTCGGGAAACAGTGTTGGTCCTCTGCTCGATTTCACGCGTCCGGCAACTGAACGGCGCGAGCGGCCGCGGGGCAAACGGCAAGCCAAGCAAACCAAGCGTGTCAAGCAACCGCTCGTCGCTATCCTGCTGCTCTTTGGCGGGCTCGGCGTCATCGCCGTCTTTTTGATCGTGTTGTTGCTTGTGCTGATGTTCCGGAAGCCCAAAGACGGCCCGAACGCGGGTCAGGCGTCAGGCCAAGCGGCAGGTAACCCGATTGCGAACCCCAATGAATTGACGGGTAATGGGACTTTGGGGACTGGCGCATTTGGGACTGGGGCCTTTGCGGGTGGCGAATCGGGCGGCAAGTCGGCCAACAATGTGGGTAAGAGTCCGAAACCGGATCCCAGTGTTCCGGCCGTGAGTGGTGGGCCAACCCCAAACGCCACCTCGCCCGCCATGACAGGCGCACCTGCGGAGAACGCGGGCAAAACCGTCTTAAAGCCGGGTACCCCGGGGAATCAGGGTGACGCCAAGGTCCCTGCCACCGGTGCCGGCGAGTCTAACCCCGGTGCAACTGCGGGCTCGTCGGATGATAAACGTCTGGAACGGATTCGCGCTCAGTTCGCGGTGGCTCAAGAAGCACTAGTAGCACGGGATGCGATTAAAGCTCAATCGGTACTCGGCGGGCTGGGTAGTCTCAACCGTGATCCAGCATTGCGGGAAGAGAAGGAGCGGTTGGAGGCGATCAGTCGGTTCGTCGGCGAGTTTTGGAAGAGCGTTCGCAGTGGTGCCGGTCGCGTGAAGGGCCGTCTCGGAAGTCCCGGAGCTAATCCTGGCAGCGGTAAGAATGGCAGCGGTAAGAATGGCAGCGGTAACAACGGCGGCAACAAAAACGACCAGAATAAAAGCGACCAGAACAAGAGCGACGACAGCAAGGCAGGCGACGGTAAGGCAGGCGACGGTAAGGCAGGCGACGGTAAGGCAGGCGACGGTAAGGCAGGTGACAGCAAGGCAGGTGACGGTAAGGCAGGCGATGGCAAGGCCGGGAAACGCGATGCGTCGGGCGTGAAAGATCAGGCGCCGACCGATAATACTCAACCGTCGGAGAACGAGCCGCCGCCCGTCCAGGAACTGGAGTTTCTGGGTGAGGTTTTCGGGGTTGCCGACGAAGGAACTCGGGCCGAATTCACTCTGAATGGCGAGCCTTGGACCGCGCCGCTGTTCGATTTGCCACCCAAGGCGGCAGTGGCTTTGGCCTTGCTGAGCATGAACGATTCGGACGGGTTTGGACGCTTCTACGCGGCCGCGTTTCTGCTGGTCGATCAGAAGGGGGATCCGGTCGAAAATCGCGAGCTTGGAATGGCGATCTATCGTCAAGCTGAAATGCTGGCAGGTGAACCGAATGCCTTTATCTTCAAGCAGTTCGAGCTCGATGAAGAGTCGCTCGCGGAGGCGGCGGATAAGTTTCCCCCGGACAAGCTGAAAGTGCGGCAGCGACCAAAAACGCCGTCCGAGGGCGGGGATTGAGGGCGGGGATTGAGGACGAGCGGCGTATCGCCGTGCGGAACGTCGGCCGGGGATTCCCCAGTCTTAATGCGATCTCTGGAATGAATCTGGATTCCAGCTTTTCTCTAGTTCGCTGGCGGGAAATAGCCACGAGACGCTCGAGGCACGTGCCGCCGATTTCCTGGCATTCTGGATAAACTCGGCACGCTGCCTTGGACGAAAACTATCGGCAGGCTCACTTAGGCGTTAAGGAAGGTGACCGTGCCAAGGCTCTCAATCCTCGTCCCATTGTGGGGGCCGGTGCCCCTATTCGAGAACACACTGGCGTCCGTGCTGCAAAATCGGCCGGCCGACTGCGACGTGTTGGTCGTGCATCCCGAATCGTATGACGACCCGTGGGAAGTCATCGACGAGGTGCAATTGTTGGAAACGCCGGTCGGCGTGCCGCTTCTGGAGATGCTGGACGCGTCGCTGCCGTATGTTCGCGGCGATTTCCTCCACATTCTGCACCCTGGGTTGGAAGTGACGGAGGGGTGGGCGGATCGTGCGCTCGAGGCGTTTCGTGACGACGATGTGGTCGCGGTAAGTCCCTGGCTTGTCGACGCGGCGAACAATCGGCGACTGGTTGCCCGCGGAGTGGCCTTTGATCGACGGGGCGGCCGTACGGTTGTCGGAGCGGGCGGGAACGTCGAGCGTGAGCGGACAAGCGAGTCTGGTCGGGAACCGGCCAGTCGGCAGGCGCCAAGCGACGCAAGACGAAGCGCTGTGACTGTTCTCGGGCCTACGCTTCAAGCCGGTTTCTACCGCACCGCGCCGCTTGCGGAGATCGGCGGTTGGGAAACGTCTTTGGGACTGGCTTGGGCCGACGTGGATTTGGCGTTGTCGTTCGCCGAAGCGGGACTCCGCTGTGTCGAATGCGTCGATTCGGTGATTCTGGGGCCACCGGAATCGGCGCCGAGAGAATTGCCGTCGGGCGACGCGACGACGTTTTCCGAGCGGTTCGCGGCGGGACGCTGTGGCGAGCGGGTCTATTTGCGGCATTCGTCCCGAATCGATGGTTTGGCTCCGATGGTCGCACGCGGCGCCGGCCTCGTCGCGTCGTGGTTGACTGGCGGCGACACTCGGCCGTCGCTGGCCCAGGTCGCGGGCCGGATGGCTGCGTGGTCGGAACGTCCCCAGCATCGCGAATTCCGACGGGAGTTGGCGCAGTGGACGGCTGCGCGTCGTCCGCGTCCGGTGACGGTCGCGAAGTCGCTGGAGT
>JBIKVL010000617.1:0-3646 GCA_044356875.1 Pirellulaceae bacterium
GGGACCAGCGAGCGATATGCCGACCGAAACAACGAGCAAGCAGAAGGGCAGCCCGAGCGTCGGTTGCCGGGCGGAACCGTGTTCAGCGGTGAATCGAAACGCGAAAAAAGCGGCGGAAGCCCGACCAATGCCACCGAATCCCGCTCCGATAGCGGCCGCGACGCGGTTCAACGAGCGGATGAGTGCGGTCACGGGCACGGGACACCCGAACTGGTTGAAAATGACGAGCAGGGGCGATTCCGCGCCCGCAAGAGCGACTCTGAGTGGCGTATGATGCCGTCCGCGCTATGGCCGGTCAATCAGGTTTCTTGCGATTTCTTTATTTGTCCGAGAGGAAACGCGTATGAGGTTCCCGTCGCGATCCACCTCCCAGGTCACGTCGAGTTTTTCCGTTCCCACTCGCCGCCGCTTTCGATTGGGCCGGACGGCGATCCTCGCGGTCCTGCTGCTGGCGCCGCTTCCCGCCATGGCGGAGCCGCCCGCGAATGCGTCGCCCGCCGTCCGAGCGCGGGGCGATGCGGCGGCGCTCGGCATGAAGCCCGCCGCGTTGTCGGCGGCCACTCGACTCTTTCAAGACGCCATCGAAAAGGGCGAATTGCAGGGAGCCGTGCTGTTGGTCGCGCGCCGCGGCACGGTCGTGTTGCAGGAGGCGATCGGCTGGCGCGATCGGGCGGGCCAGCGGCCGATGACGGCCGACACCGTATTCCACGTGGCGTCGAACACGAAGCCGATCGTCGCCGCGGCCGCTCTGCGACTCGCCGAGGAAGGACGGCTGGACCTCGACGCGGACATCGGCCGCTACCTTCCCGAATTCAACCTCGAAACCTACCGCGGCGTAACGGTCCGGCGCCTGCTATCGCACACGTCGGGTTTGCGGATTCCCACCGTGTTTCTCGAACCGCTGGCCCAACCCGGCGCTCCCGGAGTGCCGGAGGGCGGTCCGACCTTGAGGAGTGAAACGGCTCGATTCGCTTCGATCGCGCCGGAAGTCGCACCGGGAACCACCTACGCCTATAACAACCCCGGGTACAACATCGTGGGCGCTGTGCTCGAAGCGGTCACTGGGCAGCGTATCGATCAACTGCTTCATGCCCGCTTCTATCAGCCGCTGGGAATGGTGGACAGCGTGCATGGCGACCGTCCGGGAATCGTTGAGCGTCGGGCGGTCGTGGAAACTCGCAAAGACGGCGTTTGGACGCGAACTTACCAACCGGGCGATCCGCCCAAATACCCGTTCGTGCGGTCCTCGGGGGGACTGCTGACAACCGCTGCCGATTACGCCCGATTCCTGCAACTGTTTTTGGACGAGGGCCAAGTCGGCTCGACGCAACTGCTGAGCGCCGCCGCCGTGCGGTTCGCGACCGCCGCCCACACCCGAGCCTTGTTCGGACCGGATGCGCTGCCGAAACAAAAGTCGTTCTACGGCTATGGCTGGCAGGTGTTTCCCGACGGCCGCTACGGACACGGCGGTTCGGATGGCACCTTCGCCTGGGTCGACCCGCGCCGCGAGCTGATCGCCATCGCCTTTACGCAAAGTCCCGGCGGGAAGCTGCCGTTCGACGAATTCCAACGGCTCGTTGGCGAAGCGTGTCCAGTCGATGACGCGATCTCCGCCGGCGTAGTCGGACATCGCGGCTTGCCGCGCGAGTTGCCGGAAAACACGCTTGTCGCCTTCACAGCGTGCCTTGAGCGGCGCGTCGGATTTGAACTCGACGTGCGTCGCAGCGCCGACGGCCATTTAGTGTGCCTTCATGACGAGACGCTCGATCGAACCACGGACGGCAGCGGCCCCGTCACCGCGAAGTCGCTCGCCGAACTGCGGAATCTGGATGCCCGCCGAGGCGGCCCAGCCGACTTGCTGGCTTTGCGACTCGCGGGCGGTGGACCGCCGCGGATTCCCACGCTGGATGAAGTCTTCGCGTTGATGGCCCGCTACGACGCGGACCGTCCCGTCGTGGCGCTCGATCTCAAGGGCGACGATCCGCGGATCGAGGCCGACCTCATCGAACTCGCGAAGCGGCATGGCGTGCTCTCGCGAACGGTCGTCATCGGCCGCGCCATCAACTCGGCGGATGTTCGGCGACGGTTGCGTTCCGCCGATCCCGCGGCGCCGTCGGCCTGCCTCGCCGAGCGTCCCGAGGATTTGCCGGGCGCCATCGCCGATCCTCACTCAACCTGGGTTTATCTTCGTTACGTTCCCGAGCGAACTGAGGTGGCCCGGGTGAAGGCGGCGGGCAAGCGGGTGTTCGTCGCGGGAGCCAAGTTCGCGACCGCTCAGCCCGAGAACTGGCGGCGAGCGGCCGTGCGCGGCGTTGACGCGATTCTCACGGACGACGTGGCCGAATTGGCCACTCAACTGCGCGAGGACCGCTATCGGATCCGCGAGCGGCGTGAATCGCTGCTGCCATTCACCGAACCGCCGGCTGAGTTCGCTGGCGATTTTGGCCCCTACAAGTCGCCCCGTGTTTTCGCCGATGGGCGGGTCGCGGAATCGCCGGCGGACTGGCGCACGCGTCGCCGCGAAATCCTGGAAGACTGGCGGAAGATGCTCGGCGGCGATGGCCCCGAGCCGTTAACCATGCCCGTCATCAAGACCATTTCCCGCGAACCGCGCGAGACGTTTGAACAACAGCGAGTCGAAGTCGAGGTTTTACCAGGGGGCAAATTTGCGCCCGGGCATTTGCTCATCCCGAGCGGCCCGGGACCGTTTCCCGCCGCCGTGGTTTTGTTCTACGAATCGGCGACGAGCGTCGGATTGGCTGAACGCGGCCGCGGGACGCATGACTACGGCTTGCAACTCGCTCGACGCGGCTTTGTGACGCTGTCGATCGGCACCCCGGGTTCGCTCGAGTTCCCCGCGGTCAAAACGGGCGACCTGCTCGCCAATGCGGGCGCCGCCCAGGATCGACAACCGCTGGCGATCCTGGCGTACGCCGCCGCGAGCTGCCACACGGCGCTCGCCCAACACCCGAGCGTCGATGCGGCCCGCATTGGGGTCATCGGCCTTTCTTACGGCGGCAAATGGTCGATGTTCGCCTCGTGCCTGCATGAGCCGTTCGAGTGCGCGGTCTGGTCCGACCCGGGCATCGTATTCAACGAGCAAAACGGCAACGTGAATTACTGGGAACCGTGGTATTTAGGCTACGAGCGCGGCATGAAGCGAGCGCCGGGAATTCCCAACGCCGACCGGCCGCGGACGGGGCTTTACCGCCGACTCCACGAGGCGGGCCGCGACCTGCACGAGCTGCATTCGTTGATGGCCCCGCGGCCGGTCCTGGTCTCGGGCGGAACCGAGGATCCGCCGCGAAATTGGCGGGCGCTCAACCGCCTGCGGGAAATCAACAAGCTGCTCGGCGCCGACAACGAGATGACGGTCGCCATGACGCGCCGCCCCACGCACGTGCCCACACCGGAGACGCTGGAACTCGAACTACGCTTCCTGGAGTACCACCTCAAATACCGTTAGTGATCATTGACACGGCCGCCGCAATGATCCGCCATAGTCGCGGATCACTCCGTGGTCCGCTGCCGGCATTCCGCATTCCGCATTCCGCAGTCCGCAGTCCGCAGATACATCCCCTGCGGACTGCGATGCGTCTCCGGCCGATCTCGATGGACGCCACATTGTTAAGTTGAGAAGAGCGTT
>JBIKVL010000618.1:0-3642 GCA_044356875.1 Pirellulaceae bacterium
GCTTCTTCAAACAGATCGCGCTATCGGCCACCTATCGCCAGGCGGCTGTCGCCACGCCGCGAAAGTTGGAACTGGACGCCGCCAACCGCCTGATGTCGCGCGGACCGCGGTTCCGCATGGACGGCGAAATGATTCGTGACTACGCGTTGGCCTCGAGCGGCCTGCTCGTGCGGAAGCTGGGCGGGCCGAGCGTCAAGCCCTATCAGCCGGATGGAGTGTGGGAAGCGGTCGCGATGATCGGGAGCAACACCCGTGACTACCGCCGGGATACCGGCGAGAACCTCTATCGCCGCAGCCTCTACACGTTCTGGAAACGCAGCGCGCCGCCGGCGTCGCTCGAAGTCTTCAACGCCCCTAACCGCGAGACGTGTGTCGTGCGTCGCGAGCGGACCAACACGCCGCTGCAGGCGCTTGTCACCCTGAACGATCCACAGTTCGTCGAGGCGGCTCGGCGGCTGGCGGAGACCGTCCTGCTGAACTCCAGTGGCGGTCCAGCCACCGACGACGCGCGGCTCGATACGCTCGCTCGACGTTTGCTCGCGCGCCCCTTCCGCGACGCTGAACTCATGATCGTGCGCGGCTCGCTGGCTGAATTGCGAACGGCCTACAAGGCGAACGAAGCCGACGCCAGGGCCTTGGTCACGGTCGGAGACTCGAAAGCCGATCCGTCGCTCGCGGTGACTGAACTGGCCGCGTGGACGATGCTCGCCAACCAACTGCTCAACCTTGATGAGGTTCTCAACAAGTAACATGGAAACCATCCATTCAACGACCGTCGGCGTTGGTTCGCACGCTGCCCTCGCGGATTGCCAGCACGCGTTGGCGGACTACCGGTTGGCGATGACGCGGCGCCACTTCTTCCGGCAGGGCGGACATGCGGTGGGTTGGGCCGCGCTGGCGGCGCTCAGTGGCGGCGTGCTTGGCGGCGGCGGCGCGCTTGGCGGCCGTCTGCGGCAAGTGGCGAGTGCCCAGGAGCCTATCGTCGGAGCGGGAACGGCCGCGCCAGTGGCGGCCGGCGCGCCGGCCAACGCGTCGGCTAACGCGCAGACGCATTTTCCCGCCAAGGCGAAGCGTGTCATCTACCTGCACATGGTGGGAGGGCCGCCGCAAATGGACCTCTTTGATTACAAGCCGGTGATGGAGCAATGGTTTGACAAGGATCTGCCGGACAGCGTGCGGATGGGGCAGCGGCTGACAACGATGACATCGGGACAGGCCCGTTTCGCGATCGCGCCGTCGAAGTTCAAGTTCGCTCAGCATGGCGAGTGCGGCATGTGGATGACGGAGCTGTTGCCTTGGAAGGCGAAGATGGCGGACCGGATGTGTTTCATCCGGTCGATGCATACCGAGGCGATCAATCATGAACCGGCGATCACCTTGATGCAGACGGGCAATCAGCTGACCGGTCGGCCCTGCCTAGGCGCGTGGGCGTCGTATGGACTTGGGTCGGCCAATGACAATTTGCCGACTTTCGTGGTGTTGGTCGCCAAACCGACCAACACGGAACAGGTGCAGGCCATTTCGGCGCGGCTATGGTCGTCGGGCTATTTGCCGGGCGAGCATGCCGGGGTCGCGTTCCGCTCGGGTGGAGACCCGATCCTCTACATCAACAACCCGCCAGGCGTGCCTTCCGCCGTTCGCCGCAAGACGCTCGATGGACTCCGGGGCCTCAACGAACTGGCGTTGCGGGAACTGGGCGATCCCGAGACGCGAACGCGGATCGAGCAGTATGAATTGGCGTTTCGGATGCAATCGAGCGTTCCGGGATTGACCGATCTCGCGAGCGAAACGGCCGAGACGTTCGCCTTGTACGGCGACGCGGCGCGGAAACCGGGCACGTTCGCCCACACGATGCTATTGGCGCGCCGCATGGCCGAGCAGGGCGTGCGATTCATCCAGGTGTATCACAACAACTGGGACACCCATGCGAACGTCGCTGGGCGGTTGCCGGACCAGTGCCGCGATGTCGACCAGCCTTGCTACGCGTTGATCGAGGATTTGCGGCGCCGCGGGCTGTTGGACGAGACGCTGGTGATCTGGGGAGGCGAGTTTGGCCGCACGATCTATTCGCAGGGAGGTGTGGCGCGGCAGAACTATGGCCGCGACCATCATCCCCGCTGTTTCACAATGTGGATGGCGGGCGGCGGCGTGCGTGGCGGCACGATCCATGGCGAGACGGACGATTTCTCCTACAACATCGTGAAGAATCCCGTCCACATCCGCGACTTCCACGCGACGATACTGCACCTGCTTGGATACGATCACGAGCGTTTCGTGTACCGCCACCAGGGACTCGACAACCGATTGACGGGCGTCGAGCCGGCCCAGGTGGTCCGCGAACTGTTGGCGTAACGCGGTCGACGCGAGATCGTGCTTCAATCCAGCCTGAGCCTGGATTGAACACGGATCTGAGGACGTCGCCAGAGTCTTTCTTGATTTTGCCCGTCGGCCAAAGGAGGCCGCGCTGAGGGATCGCGCGTGAAGAGCACCGCTTGAGCAGCACCGCATGAAAAGGACGGATAAAGAAACTTGGGAGCACCCCAGGGTAAGGACGGTTGTACCTGTTGGCCGAAGGCCAACTTCAACGTAGCCTGGGGCAACGCCCCAGGTGGTCCAGGCAACACACCCTGGGAAAACGCGAGTTACCGAAACACCTCCCTTTGGTTGGCTGAAGGCCAACCTCAACCCATTATGTCGCCTCAAAAGGGCCCATTTCGCGGCAATTCGTGGAATCTCGCCAAAATCCATCCCATTGGCGATGGTGAGGTTGGCTTTCAGCCAACCAATTATGATTGGGCGGTAAACCGTCCTAGGGCGTTGCCCTAGGCTACGTTGAGTTTGGCCTTCGGCCAAAGAATCGGCAACGATTGAGCGCCCGTGAAAACGTGCCTTAGCACTGTTGATGATCGGGTTCCAACCGCCACGCGAAACCGCGACGCAACCTTCCATTCCGCAATTGTTTGCGGAACATTGAACGGTCTTGCGTCTTACGGTGACTCGCCGGCTGACGGTGCCTAGCCGCTCGCGGGCGCTTGGCCGCTCGCGGGCGCCTCATCCTTGACCGGCGGCGTTGAGCCCGCATCGGCGGCGGGCGGCGACGGATCGTCGGAGCCGCCGTCCATTTCGACGTTCAGTTCGAGGGGCGAATCTTCGGAACCGGCGGGCGGTTTCGGCGGGGTGCCGCCACAACCGGTCGAGACGATTATGGCCGCCACGACGAGCGCTGACAGCGCGGCGGTGATAAGCATCCGCGGCTTCCATGCTTGGCGGGCACTAAGCCCGGCCGGGGCGCGGGGCGGCAGGGCGATGAATGGAGTCGCTCGCACGGACAACCTCAGCTCGCTTTCTTTTTGCTGTTGACGAAGGCGTATTCCGGGTTCGTGTGATCGAAGTCGATGTCTTTCAGGCCGACGTTGAGTTTCATATTGAGGTAGGTGTACTCTTCGAGCAGCGGGGCTTCGCCACCAGGGGTTGTCGGCCAGACGTAGGCGGCGTAGCGAACGGGCACTTGATATTCGTTGTCGACAAAGATCTCGGCGCGATGGAAATCGAAGTGGTCGCGTTGCACGGGATGGACGACCTTCAGCAGCGTGCAGACTCGGCCGTTGATCTTCGCGCTCGGACGGAATTCAACTTGGCATT
>JBIKVL010000620.1:0-3641 GCA_044356875.1 Pirellulaceae bacterium
TTTGCTCCCGAGTGGGCCGGCGAGCCGTGGGTTCAGGCGATCGGCATGGTGGCGATTACGGGCAGCCAAGCGCTCATCAACCATTGGGGAATCCGGCTTACTTCGAAACTGACCGATTTCAGTGGTTACTGGATTCTGTTCGTGGCCGGATTGCTCACCGCCGCATTGCTCGCCTGGGCCCCTTCCTGGGAGTTTCCGCGGCTGTGGACGTTCACGAATTTCAGCGGCTTGCCTGCGAGCGCGCCGGTTTGGCCGGCGACTACATCGCTCTGGACGTTGTTCGCGCTCGGCTTCCTTCTGCCGGCCTACACGATCACCGGCTTCGACGCCTCGGCGCATGTCTCCGAGGAAACGATCGACGCGTCGCACAATGTGCCGCGGGGCATTGTCCGGTCGGTGTTGGTTTCGGGAGTCGCCGGTTGGATCATGCTTGTCGCGTTGTTGCTGGCGATTCCGCAGCCCGACGCGGCCGCGGTTCAGGGCGACAACATCGTGCTGTGGATCATGCGGACCGTGCTGCCTGGTCCGGTCGGTTTGCTGCTCTTTGGCGGGATCGTGGTGGCTCAATACCTGTGCGGACTGGCGACGGTGACTTCGGCGTCGCGGATGGTGTACGCCTTCGCCCGCGACGGCGGCCTGCCGGCATCCCAGTGGCTTCGTCGAGTCTGTCCCCGGTATCGAACGCCCGACGTGGCGATTTGGGTCGTCGCGGTGGCATCCGTCTTGTTTACGCTCTACACGCCGGTGTACTCGACGATCACCGCTGTCTGCACGATTTTTCTGTACGTCTCCTATGTCGTGCCCACTGGCTTGGGGTTTTTAGCGCACGGCCGCCGTTGGACAGAATTTGGCCCCTGGCATTTGGGCGCGTGGTTCAAGCCGCTGGCGGCGCTTAGTGTCGTGGGGTGTTGTGGGCTGATTGCGATCGGGATGCAACCGCCCAATGACAAAGCGGTCGTCGTGGTGGGAGGCAGTTGCCTGTTGTTGGCAATCGGCTGGCTGGTTCGAGCGCGGCATACGTTTCCCGGTCCTCCCCAAGGGCTGCTATCGCGACAACGCGAACGCGAGATCTTCGCCGCCGAAGAAGCGGTCCATCAGCCGCACGTTGCCGACGAAATCGCGTCCCAGGAGTCGCGGTTGTGACAGCGGACGATCCAGTGGGCGAAGATCCGAGCTTTGAGGCTAGCGTCGAGCCAAGCGTTGCGCCGAGCGACCCCGCGAGCGAAGTTCCGGCGAATCTCGCTTCCACGGCGCGAAGCGAAGCGCCGCCTGACCTGAGCGAATGGATTCGCCAGCGAACTCCGGCTCGGATCCTGGTGGGACGCGCGGGGCCGGCGTATCGGACGGCGACGCAGCTCGAACTGCGACGCGATCATGCGGCGGCGGTCGACGCCGTGTGGGCCGAGGTGGATTTGGAACGGGATCTCGGCCGGCCCTTTCTCGACGCTTGGGGATTGTTCGAGGTCGGCAGTTGCGCGACGACCAGGGAGGAGTTTCTGCGGCGACCGGATTTAGGGCGGCGGCTGGCGGATGACGCCTGTCGGGTGATCGCCGAAAATTGTCCCGCGGACATTGATTTGCAGATTGTCCTGAGCGACGGTTTGTCGGCGACCGCGATCGCAACGCAAGCGCCAGCGCTGTTGCCGCTCCTGGTGGCGGAAGCGAAGGACGCGGGCTGGAAGGTGGGACGTCCATTTTTCGTTCGCCGGGGCCGAGTCGGGCTGCTCAACGACATTGGCCGCATCCTGCGTCCCGAGGTGGCCGTTCTTCTGATCGGCGAACGCCCTGGACTAGCCACCGCCGAAAGTCTCTCGGCCTATATGGCCTACCGGCCGAGTCCCGGCGACACCGACGCTCGACGCAATCTCGTTTCAAACATCCATCGTCGCGGCGTATCGGCGGAAGCGGCGGCCCGCCGGATTGTCGCCTTAGCGAACAAGATGCGATTGAAGCAGACGAGCGGCGTTGAAGTCAAAGAAGACTGACGACACGGCTGCGACCGGAATCGTCGAAGCAGCGGTCAGCGGCCCATCGAAGCTGTCGTTTTGTCTTGACCGATTGTCGCAATCCGCCGTAGCGACTAAACTTTCGTTTTGATTCAGGGAAAAAATCCTCAAGTCAATGCTTCCCCGATGCTCCGGCGAAAAGACAATTCGCGAATGAACCGGACCGCTTCCAGGTCCTGGAGCGGCGTTCGTTGTTGCATGCAGCGAGCGATGGCGATTGCCTCCCTCGGTTGGTTCGCGATCGTCTCGGTGGGTGTTCCGCAGCATTTGGGATGGCCCGGAGCGACCATTTCCAACGCCGATTGCCGTTGCGATCCGGCTCGCAAACGCGCCGGGCAATGCTGCTGTCGTTTGCCGGACCGGTTACGCTCCGCCAATCCTCGGACGGCGAAAACCGAAGCGCGAGCATCCACGGCACGGCCATGCTGTTCCGCCTTGAACGTTAAAGCAGCCGCGAACGTCAGCCTTGTCGCCAACGATAGGTCGGCTGCCCGTGAACGGACGCTGGACCTTGCTACTTGCGTTTCGAAGCCGCCGGCGCCGTGCTGTTCAAAACAGCTGACCCCTCGATCCGAACGCTCGACGGTGTCCGCAACCGGTTTGGCGATGGTCGACCGAGTGCCTGCGGTTCCGGTCGACTCGCAACAGGGAAGCCGGCCCTGTTCCGAGGGAACTCGTCGGCAGTCGCTTGCCATCGATGGCTGTGGTTGCGGCGGTGGCGGACCCCTTCCGGGACTTGTTCAAAACCAGGATCCGCGTGTGGGTGGGACTGCCGTGTCGCTTGTTCCCACCTTGCTGTGCATTGGCTGGATCGAGTTGCCTGTCGAGACTTCGCCGATATTCTTTGCTTTTCCGCCGGTTCCCCCGCCGCGACTCGACGCCGTCTAGGGCGTTCGAGAGCGCGTACTGCGGGGAACGACTGCCGTTGATTAACGCGACGGCATTCTTGCCGCGCTGGTTCGGTTCCCGAACGTCCCGCGTTGTTGGTGTCGATTCCAACCCGGATGTTTTGGGGAACCCGTTTTTATGGCATTTCAAGCAAGCTCGCGCCGGGCGCGGCGAGCGTCTGGATTCACGTTGGTCGAGCTGTTGGTGGTGATCGCCATCATCGGCATTTTGGTGGCGTTGTTGCTGCCCGCCGTCCAAGCCGCGAGGGAAGCGGCGCGGCGGGCGCAGTGTTCCAATCAACTCCGCCAGTGGGGCCTGGCCCTGCACAATTATCATGACGTTTACCAATCGTTTCCGATGGTGAACGCGCAAAACTACCTGCCGAACACGCAAGGCTTCTCGCCGCAATCGCGGCTGTTGCCGTTCGTCGAGCAGCTCAATTTGCAGAACCAATTGGATTTCGCACAACCGGCGTTCACGGGCCCCTTTAATGCGCTGGTGCCGAATCCGCAGTTCGCCGCGACGTTCGCGATGCGGATTCCAATCGCCGTTTGTCCGAGCGATCCGGCGCCGGTGATGAACGTTGGAGCGGGCGGAGCGAACTACGCTGGCATTAACTACATGGTGAGTTTCGGCAGCGGGACGGGAGGCAACTACGATTTGCGTTGGCGCACCGACGGCGTGGTGTACGAAAACTTCGGTCTACGATTCGCCGATATGCTCGACGGTGCTTCGAACACGGTCTTT
>JBIKVL010000619.1:0-3641 GCA_044356875.1 Pirellulaceae bacterium
GGCGATCGTTTGTACTCGGCCCGCCGAGCCGACCAACGATTGATATTCGCCGCGCAGGTCGGGTTGCGTGAACACCTGCAGCAGCACTCGACGTTCCACCAGCCGCGCGGCTACCGCCGCCGACGACTCGCCCGATTTCGTCGGCGCGTGGAACCGGGCATCAGTCACCAGATAGAACCGCCGCATCGCCTGTTCGTCGAACGGCAGTTCGAGCGCGGCGAGCAGCGCGTCGAGCGACGATTCTGGCAAATCGCCGCCGTCGAATCGCCGCAGCTCCTCGACGCCCTTTCGAAACACGGCCACGTCCGAAGTGAATGGCCGCACGTCCCGCCATTCGGGCTCGGCCGCGTCGCCAAAACCGACGAGCGCGAACCGATGCTGGATTCGCTGTTGCCGCATCGCCTCGGAGAACTGCACGCAGCGATCACGCAGCGTGGCGATGCTGCGGTTCATCGAACCCGTCGTATCGATCAGGATGACAATGTCCGCTTTGCTGGAAGTGGGAAAGCTTCGCGACTGCTCGCAACGCCACAGCCAACCGCGATACTGAACCCGCACGTCGATCGGCTCGCCAGGCTCGAACAGCCACGACCACGAACGGGTCTGCGGCCCCGGTTGCTCGAAATAGTCCATCACCTCGGTCGTGACGCCCCCCGAGCGCCGCGCGAGGAACACGCGGCCCGGCCGCCGCACGTCGAACGCGATCTCCACCCGGCCCTGGCTCGCTGGATTCTGGTTGATCTCCACCGCGTCCAGCACCGCGTACGATCGGATCGTCGTTTGGTAGAGCCACCCCAACAAGGCGAGCAGCACCGCGAGGCCGAGCAAGAACAAGACCGCGAGCAGCTTGCCGCGTCGGCCGGCGGAAACATTTTCAGCTTGAAGCGACGCGATCCACCGCTGTAGTTCGTCGCTGCCGCCGCCGGCGGCATTAGCGCTGCCATGCGCACTGCCACCGGCGCCGCCCGTCGCAAGCTGGGCCTTGGGCGGCGGTGGTGGTGGTCGGTTCGACACAGGCCCAACTCCTCTCGCAAACCCCGGACTCGCTTGCCCCTACTAAAGCCCACGCAGCCGCCGCAACGAAATCAGACCGTTTCCGAGGAACCGGCGCCGGCGCGTTCCGATGCCGCTCCGCTGTCGGAGCTCGAAGCCACCGTCGGCGACGCGGCATCCACCGACGGAAGGTGCGCGGCTCCATCCCGAGCCTCGCTGTTCGGAGCATCGCACGGTGCGGAATCGTGGCTCGCTTGCACGCCGCTGCTGCGTTCGCTGTCGCTGCGTTCGCCGCTGCTCGGATCGCTGCCGTTTGAATCACTGCCGACTGGATCACTGCCGACTGGATCACTGCCGACTGGATCACTGCCGACCACTTTGGCCTCGATCCTCGCTGACTCACACAACCGAGGCTCGTCCAACGTAACCGCGTCCGACGCAGGCTCGTGGGCCGCATTCTCCGAGGCGGCATTCTCCGAGGCAGCTGGCTCCGAGGCGGCTGGCTCCGAGGCGGCTGGCTCAACCAGATGCATTTCGCGTTCATCCGCTTCGACAGGTGCCTCCCCGGCGACGGTCTCAGGCATGGTTTCAGACGTGGCCTCAGGCGCAGACGCAGACGTGTTCTCAGGCGCAGACGTGGAAGGTTCATCGGGGTCCGCCAATTCCGCGACGATGATCTGGTCGTCGATGAGGGTCGGCGTGGCCGACTCGGACGCCTCGACCACGGTCGAGGCGGGCGACTGGCCGACACGCAAGATCAGAAGCGTCGTATCGTCGACGCGCACGCGATCGTCCGCGTTCAACATTCGGAGGCTGCCGACCCGTTGCGTCCAGGCGTAGGCATCTTGTTGCCACAGCGCGGCCCAGTCGATCGGTTGGCCCTGGTCGGAGAGCCGATAGAGCCACTTCGCCAACGCGTCGCTCGACAGCACCACCCAGTCGCCGGACTGGCAGGAGAATTCACACCGTTGCAACGGCGGCTGGGGCTGCCGATTGCGGCTGGAACTGCAAAAGGTGAGTGGATCGCGGGCGAAGTCGGCCTCCGACGACAGCGGGAACCGCGCGAGCAGCTCGCCAGCGCGAACGTGGAACAAGCAGCAATCGCCCACCGCGACGCTGCGACAGTGAAACTTGTCCGCAGCCGTTTTAGAGGCCGTTTTAGAGGAGGTGTTGGCGGGAGCGTCCGAGTGGTTAGCGCCGTTCGCCGTCGAGTCGCCTTGAGGCACGATTTCCGCCCACAGGAACGCGGCGTAGGCGCCGCCCGACTGTTCCAGTTTGGCCTTTTGCATCCAGGGCAAAGCTTGCACGTTGATCGACTTGGCCCACGCCTTGCGCTGTTCCAAGATCCACGCGTTCACAGCGGCGTCGTCATGCCAAGCTGGCGGCGCGGCGACGGACGAACTGGTTAACAACTGGGCCCAGCGACGGGAAAAAATGGCCGTCGATACGCCGTCCGCGATCGCAGCGCGCCCCACGTTGGGATCGACTTCGAACGCGTCCTCGTAGTCGGCCACGCTAGCCAGATCCTTCGCGTGCCAGAAACACCGCGCGTCGAACGCCATCGCCTCGCTCCCAGCCCAAACTCAACCACGATTCAGCAAGTAAAACATTTCGATCACGACAAAATCCGTGGAAATCTTGCGGAACCGATGACCAAAAACTTTTACCACGGATAACGCGGATGAGCACGGATAAAAAAAGGCTTTTTACCTTGAGCGAATCCCATCCAATCGCAAGTTTTCAAATCCCCAAGTCCGAACCGGAACCAGAACCAGGATGGCGGCGACGCTTACCCAATGCATTCCATCCGTTCCATCCGCGTCATCCGTGGTTCAAATTCCTCCGTTCCATCCGTGGTTAAAACTCTCGAAACTCATATCCGCCCGTGGCCTAGCCGCGGGCCGCCATCGCGCGTTTGAACGCATCCATCAACACAAAGAACTTGCCGTTCACCACGAGTCCCCGGGCCCCGAGCTGAATGGCAGGCTTCTCGGCCGACAGTTCGACGTTATGCAATAGCTCGGCGGACCCGCTCCACAGAGCCCGCAACGAATCGGTCGCCAAGTCGGTATCAGAAGCGGGAAACACCACCGACGGATGCGGCGATTCGGTCGCGACGGCATGATACAGGACGGCCGCCGCGCCGCTGGCGGTCGCGATACCGGCCAATTCCCCCACGCTCGCCGCGATGTCGGCCGGGTCGCCGGCGCCGCGAGTCAAATGAATGACGATGGGATTGAGCGTCGCCGACGGATGGTCGTTGATCCAGCTACGAAGGGCTTCCGCCACGGCGCGAAACGCCGGTCGCGCGCTCGCCGACAGCGTTGGCTCGACTTCCACCAACACGGGCCGCTTGCGGGGAACGGCGATCAACCCGCCCACGCCGTCCGACATCTGCTCTTCGAACTCATCGACCCGCACCGCCCCAGCGAGAAGCTCGTTGTCGCGGGCGAAGACGCGTCCCGACAGCCCGCCTTCGAGCGTCGTTCGCACCTCGGTGTCGCCGGCGCTGTCGCCATACGACACCACCGCGACATCCACCGAACCTTTCCCCTGCTTGGCGACTTCGGCCACCATATCGCTCAGCTGAACATGCAGCTTCGCGCAGGCGTTGCCCAAATCGGCCGTGAACGGGTCGGCCACCGAAC
>JBIKVL010000621.1:0-3637 GCA_044356875.1 Pirellulaceae bacterium
GGGAATCCGCGCGGTCGAGTTGAGAATCTCGAGGAAGCGGCCGCGGAGCGGCTCGAAGCCCGGATCGGCTGTCAGCGGTCCGGCGCTCTCCGCATTGCGTTCCTTCACCCAGGAAAGCTGCTTGTCTCCGCCCACGTCTTCAAGCCATTGATGCGGGTCGGCCGGTTCGGCCGCCATCGCCGCCGGCTCAAAGCCCGCCGAGTGGAGACCGCTGGATTCGAAGCCCGGCGCATGTGCCAATGCCGCTATGCCCGCCATAAGTACCCATCCCTTAATCGTGCGAGTGAGGTTGTTCATGGACTAGTGCTGCTTTCGCGTTGTGGGGACTGAAGTGGGCGCCGTCGCGCTGGTGCTGACGCTTACGGTGTCGCGCCGCGAAGATGCTTTTCCAGGAAATCGTAGGCGACTTTGCGCACATCGAGCGGGAAGTCGTGGCCACAGTCCGGATAGTTGGCCTGCAAATGATCCGACTTGCCGTAGAGCTCATAGATCGACTTGGCGGCGGCGATTGTGTCGCGGACCCCTGAGACTTCAAAATTGCCGTCGCCGACCGGGGAGCTGGCCAGGAACGGCCGCGGCGCGAAGGACGCGACGATCTCGGGGAAATCGAACGGCACCTGATCAGGATTGTTGCCGTGGACTTGGGCGATCCGCGGCATGTAGCGGTTGCTCGTCCAGCCTGCGAGTTTGCCGCCGTAGTATTTGTGGAATCGCGTGAAGCCGCAATTCGAGACGAGCGCCTTGATCCGCGGTTCAAAGGCGGCGGTGAACATCGTGTTATGGCCGCCCAGCGAATGGCCGATGCATCCGATCCGCCCGCCATCGACTTCCGGCAGCGACTGGATCAAATCGATCGCGCGGATGTTGTCCCAAATCGCTTTCATCGAGCCGCTCGCATAGCCAAACCCAGCATCGGCGAAGTCGAATTTGTGATCGCCAAACGAAGGATAATCGGGCGCCAACGTCACAAACCCGCGTTCCGCCAAATGCAGGGCGTAGTGGAGATTCGGGCTGCCGCCGAGTCCCGCCGGTTCCTGTTTGCCGATGGCGGTTGTTTGATGCAGGCAGAGCACGGCGGCCCGTTTGCCGGTGGCGAGCTTTCCGGGGTGGTCGACGGACGGCAGGAATAGATAGGCTCGAACACGGTCGCGGGGCTCGGTTTGATATTCGATCTGGCGTCGCGTCAACGTGCCGATCGTCGTCTCCTCGAGCACCTTGACATCAAGCGGTACGCGTTTGGCTTCTCCCGGGAGCGGCCCCATGACCGACTGCATGGCCGCGAGCACATGGGCGCGGCGTTTTTCCCAGTCAGCAACCGTCTGGATCGGGCGGGAGGCGCCCGATTCGTCGATGACGCTGCCCAGGTCCTGGTGATTCGGGTAGCGGGGCTCGGCGGCGGCGAGGTTTGCCGAGGCGAGCATCGTGCAGGCGAAAACGAGTGGAATCGACAGAGCGACAACCAGGGCGGCCGATGAACGCATGAGCGGGACTCCGTGGACAATTCCAAGAGGGCGTGGCTGGAGTTCGAAACCGCCCCTCTTTTAACGTCGGAGCCGCCTTGCCGAAACCGGGGGAGTGGCCCGCATTGGAAGAAACGGCGCGGAGCCGAACGGGCGGCGCCGACCGCGCGGAGCCCCGCTCAAACGACATCGGGCCCGGTGTCGCGAACGACCCCGGGCCCGGATGAAAGTCTTGACAAGTCGCTTCGTGCTCGCCGAAGCGTCTCGCCTAGAAATTATAAGACGCGCCGAAGAAGGCTCCGTGCAGGATCAGCGAGCCGTCATTCTTAATGCTTTTGGCTTCATCGAGGAACTGGAACTGCGATGGAACTTGGTCGTTCGCCTCCGCGACGCCGGTCGCGATAACGACTTGATAGCCAGCGTAGAGGCTCCAGCAATCGGTCACTTTGTAGTTGGCCCCGAGCGCGAACTCGGTGAGGAACGCGACATTGGTGCGGGTCGAGTTGATGTCGAACCGCTGATTCAGGTATTCGCTGTTGGGATCGGAGATCACGGCCGCGTTGCCGTCGCAGTCACGGAGCGCCTGCTGAAGGCTCATGCGATTGCCATAAACGCCGCCCTTGGCCGACGCGAACGCCGACAGGTTGCAGGTCAGATAGTAATCGGTGCGTCCACCGATTTGGAAACCAGCTAGCCGGTTTTGCACGTCGACATTATAGCTGAGCTCGTCCACTACGTTCGGGGCCGAAGTATGCTCGCCAGTGAACAGGAAACCCTCGCGGAAATCGAGGTAGCGGAAGCCGAGCAGGAAGTTGTAGCGGAAATTCGGCGCGCAGCTATTGCCAGGACCGCATTGGCTGCCACATCCATTGCCATAACCGTGCGAGAAGTTGAGCAAGTTCAGCTCGAAGCTGCTGACTTGAAAATGCCGTGAAAGCGTGTAGCGGTCCGCGTCATCGAAACTCTCGAATACCGGATTCCCGCAGACTTCCAGGCCACCCCAATTAAAGCGGCTGCTGTAGCTGCCGTCATCCGGAACCGCCGAGACCGATTGATCGCCCGGATATAATCCCCAATAAGTCGCTTGGATGCCGAAGCAGCCATTGCACCCCAGATAGCGGCCGAGCGAGATTTGCGGGCCGAGCATCATGGGCATGTCGGCATCGTTGTAGCTCAGCGTCGGCGAGTCGCAGGGGCACGTGATAATGAAATCGCGATCCGCGCGGTTAAAGGCCACAGCGCCCGCCGATCCGAACCACCGCGGGGCCGGAAGACAGGCGGTGCAGGTATCCCAGCCGTCCTTCATGGCGTCCTGGTATGGGCTCGATTGTTCCGCGGGAGCCGGCTTGGGTTCGAGCGCCAGCGTCGGCACCTGCCCTTGTTGGCCGTAGTAAGACGCGCCTACATACTCGGGTTCGAGCATCTGCGGGGCTTGGGCTTCGTCGTGGCTGACCTGCCTGGCGGCAGGTGTGGCGAAGCCGAAATCGTAGGACGACGACCGCGGGGCGGAAGCAGGAGCGGAACCGGAATAGTTATAGGTTTGGGCGGCGGCGGGCCCCGCAACCAACAATGCCCACAGCGCGCAGAATGTCCGTGGGCTGAATAGCCTTCTCATCGCAAGACTCCTTTGCAAGATCAGAAAAATCCGTTAACGCGCTTCTCAAAGAGGAGACGCGCGAGGACGATCGGAGGTAGCGCCGACTGAGCGAAACTTACGGGCCATTCACGCCCGGACGCTCGTCGGCCCTCTGTCGCGTGGGATATGCAATCGTCCGGATGCGACGCGGCCATATTCCCAAAACGGGAAGCGAGAAAAGGAATTCAAGAATCGCGAAGTTGCATTCGCTAAGGCAGGAAGCACCCCAAGAACCGGCGTTCGCAGTCTTCATTGGCGTTGCTGGAACAGCTGGCAAGCGGCGACTTTCCGCCATTCGCCGCATAGCTCGCAAGCGACACACAGATCAGACGCGAGGCACAACGCGGACGAGTCGCTCAAGCTGGACGCGTCGCACAGTGCGTAGACGACGCATAACGCACACGCGACGCACAGGGCGGACGGAGCGCATAGGGCGGACGGAGCGCATAGAGCGGATGGAGCGTATAGGGCGGACGGATCGCTGTTCGAGCAACGATCGCTACAGGCCGATCCACGCGCGCAACGCTCGTAAGCCGACCAC
>JBIKVL010000622.1:0-3628 GCA_044356875.1 Pirellulaceae bacterium
TATGGGCCGCTTGACTCTTGCCCCTGAACCGCTCCCGCCAAAAGCACGGTGGCGGTTCCCTTCATGACGTCCCGGCGGTTCAACATGGCAATCCTCGTGGGAAAATGGGTATCTTGAGAAGACTCTAAATGCCATGGCGTCGTTCGTCAACGCAATTCGATCCACCCATTGGAGCGGATGTGGACGGTTTCACCGAAGATCCAATCACTTGTAGAGCCGGAAGACTTTCAGGGGACACGCATCATCACGTCGTAGAAACTCGTAAGCTCAGGTCTTCATGGCGTCGATGCGTTCGTGCGCTCGGTTGGTTCGCTGGGGGAGAATGATCGTGAAACACTGGGCAGGGGCTCGAATGGGGTTCGCGAGATGCGGTTGGTTGTCGGCGCTACTCGTGATGGTAGTGGGCATTTCCCGCGTACTCGCTGAACCGCCCCTGAAACGACTTCCCGCGAATCCCCTTCCGTTCGATCCGGCGCGAATGTTGAACACCTTTTTTGGGCCGCCTGACGCGAAGGAACGCGCCGAGTTGCAGCGGATCGAAATCGGTATCGAAGAGGAGCGGCGCCGGGGCGCTGCGGGCGTCGACGCGTTGCTGGCCGATCTCCGGCGACGCGACATCACCGTGTCCCGCGAAGGCCGCGATGTCGCCTATCTGCGGAAGCTCGTCGAACTTCTTCGACCTCAAATGAAAAACGCGGCCCGCTATCCGAAAATCCGCGTGCTGGTGGCCAACACCGACTGGACGGACGCGCGATCCATTCCAGGCGGTACGCTCGTCTTCTACCGGGGACTGCTGGAGTTCGCCGGCAGCGAAGCGGCTCTGGTTGGCGTGGTGGGCCACGAGCTCTCCCACCTCGATCGCGGCCACCAATTGCATGATTTGCGACAGGGAGTAGTTGCGAAGCAGCGACTGGCGAACGGCGCAAAGGCCGCTCCCGCCGAACTGTTCGCCGATGGTTTGTCGCTGGTGCGCGGTTTCGCGCGACCGTTCCGTCCTGAAGAGGAAGCGGAGGCGGACCGTGACGGGGTGGTCTGGATGCTGAGGGCTGGCTACGATCCCGCGCAGCTTGCTGATCTCTTTCGGCGCTGGGACCGCCAAGCAGGGCGGCGTGGCGTCGAACCGCCAGCGGGACTCGAATTCCTTCGGTCGCATCCCCCGCACGCTGAGCGAAACGCCGAGGTGCTGGCGGAAGCCGAACGGCTTGAGGCGCAGCAGGCAGCGGCATCCGGCCGTCGCTCGGAAAAGCTGTACGTCGGGATGCGGAATCTGCGTGAGCGTGTCACTCGCGATGAGCGGCGGTTTCCAGAATGACGGCTCCCCGCATCGGGACCGCGCCGGGCGTCGCGACCGAAAGTCGCGACGCGACAGTTTGAGTCCAGATCGGGTATCAAAAAATCGCGAGTGCGGTGCCCGACTAGCCAGCCAATTCGCGGATGCGGATCGATTTCCAGCGGCACTTGGCGCCGTTGGGCCAACCTTTGCCGCCATGCACTTGCACGGCGACGCTGCCTGTGGGCGAGAGCGACTTGAGGACTTCTTCCTTGTTGTAGCGGGCCGCGTTGGAGGTGGCGCCATCGAATTGGCAAACCTCCAAACCGTTGATCGTGGTGGTGATCTTGGGGTAGGTGCCCACGACGCGAACCTTTACGAGGTTCCAGTCATTGATTTTCCACGCTTTGAGCCAAGCGTCCGCCGTACAACTGGCGAGCAACCCGACCGATTCGGGTGTCTTCGGATTGACCGCCACGAGGCCAGTTAGTTTCTTCGAGTTGTCGTAAACGCCGTTGATGTCGTAAGGGCGGGTGTTCCAGCCGCCTGTGCCTTCGCCGTAAAGATGCCCGACGTTGCCTGCGTCGTGGTAATCGACCATCATCTGGATGCATTGGCCGCGGTCGTTGCCGCGGAGGAAGAGGCCCGAGCAGACGCCCCAGTCGGGCATGATGGCGATTTCCAATTCAAAATCGCCAAATTTTCGGTCGGTCAGCAAAATGCCGCCATTCCCGGAGCCCGGTGGATCTTGTTCGCCGGTGATCGTGCCATCCTCGACGCGCCAGACGCCACCGGTTCCGTGGCCGATCCGCTGCGGATTCTTATGCCATCCCTGCAGCGTTTTTCCGTCGAACAGTTCGATCCAGTCGCCGGCGGCCGGCGCGGCGTAGGCGCGGGCGGAGAGGGCATGGGTTTCGGCCAGCGACGCAAGCGTGGCGGTGGCCGCGCCGAACACGGTGGGGGCGAGCAAGCGGGGAGCGACCGCGGCAATGGTCGCGTCGGCCAGAAAGCCTCGTCGAGTGACAAAGGCTGGCGATTGTTCGGGCGATGGATGGGCATGCGACATAGTCGTCGACTCCTGGGGGTTAATGCGGGCGAAGTGAGTTGGTGCGGGCCTGACCGATCGTTGGGGACTGATCGTCGGGGATCGATCAACGCGACGCGACGCGTGCGGGCCGCGTCGAAGGAATTCGACCCGCCGCCTCGGTTTTCCCGGGATTCTCTTCTCACTTGCGAAGCCGCTCGGCTACACTACGAACAGTTTCAACCACTTGTCCGCAAGGTGAGTCGCGTGCCGTTTCGATCGTTCCTCCGTTAGGAGCACCGTGCGTCATGTTCGGTTGGCAATTCTCGTTCGACAAGCCCCTGTGGTTGTTTGGGCTGTTGCTGCTGCCGCTGCTCTGGTGGTTCAGCTTTCGCAGTCTGGCTGGACTGGGGAACGTTCGGCGGATCGCCGCGTTGGGACTCCGCACGCTGGTCTTGGCGATTTTCGTGCTCGCGCTGGCCGAGATTCAGCTGCAGTGGATCAGCGAACGGCTCGCCGTGGTCTATGTGTTGGATCAATCGCTAAGTATCCCCGAGGAGCAGCGGCGGGCGATGCGTGAGTATGTCGCGCGGGAGGTGCGGACGCACCGCAAACGGGAACACGACGATATGGCGGGGGTGGTCGTGTTTGGACGCGACGCGTCGATCGAAGTGCCGCCGTTCGACGACGACATTCGGCCCGTCGCGCAATTCGAATCGTTGTTCCAGGTGCCTCGGGACGCGACGAATCTCGCGGCGGCGCTCAAACTGGCGAACGCCGCGTTTCCGGAAAACGTTTCCAAGCGGATCGTGATCGTCACCGACGGCAACGAGAATTTGGGCGACGCGCGGGCGGAAGCCCGGGAGCTGACCGAGAACCAGGGAGTTGGCATTGATATCGTTCCGGTCAAGCTGGACACGCGAGCCGAGGTGGCGGTCGAGAAAGTCGCTTTGCCGCCGGATATCCGCCAGAGCCAGCCATTCGAGGCCCGCGTCGTGGTCAACAATTTCGCGACCACGGAAGGCGTGCGCGGAAAGCTGCGGGTGTTTCGTCGGTCAGGGCGGGCCGAGGAAGCGATCAGCGAGCAGGACGTGTCGCTCAAGCCGGGGAAGAACGTGTTTTCGTTCCAGCAGAAACTGGAAGATCCCGCTGTTTACACCTACCGCGCGGTCTTCGTGGCGGATTCCACGGCGGACGACAGCGTCGTGCAGAACAACGAAGCGACGGCGTTCACGCATATCCGTGGCAAGGGGCGGGTGCTGCTGATCGAGGATCACGAGAAGACTGGGCAGTTCGAGACGTTGGTGCAGCGGTTGCGGGCGATGAACGTCGAG
>JBIKVL010000623.1:0-3626 GCA_044356875.1 Pirellulaceae bacterium
TGCGGGCCCGCTTGCTGCTCGACACGGCGGCCGAAAACAGCACCGGCACCGCGACCGAGCGTTAGGAAAGACGACCGTCGCCAATCTCGGCTCGTTCGTTTACCGCCAATACCGTTCAATGTTCCGTAAACAATTGCGGGATAGAAGTTTGCGTCGCGGTTTCGCGGGGCGGTTGGAACCCGATCGTCAACAGTGCTACGGCACGTTTTCACGGGCGGTCAATCGTTGCCGATTCTTTGGCCGAAGGCCAATCTCACCGTAGCCTAGGGCAACGCCCTAGGACGGTTGACCGCCCCATCACAATTGGTTGGCTGAAAGCCAACCTCACCGAAGCCAATGGGAGGGATTGGCAAGATTCAGCGAATTGCCGAAAAAAGGGGGCCTCTTTTGAGGCGACACAATGGGTTGAGGTTGGCCTTCAGCCAACCAAAGGGAGGTGTTTCGGTAACTCGCTTTTTCTTAGGGTGTGTTGCCTGGCCCACCTGGGGCGTTGCCCCAGGCTACGTTGGGGTTGGCCTTCGGCCAACAGGTACAACCGTCCTTAACTTGGGGTGAATCCGAGTGTCTCCACCCTTCCCTTTTTCATCACACGCAAGCTATTGAACCGTAGAGGCTTGTCGCTACCTGAACGGTATTGGCGGTAAACGAAGTCAGAGATGATCGATTGGATTCGCTGCCGGGCTCGTGGTTCAAATCGAGCGGCTCGAATGCCGGGCGGCTTACGCCGCTCCGCTATCAGTGCGCCGCTCCGCCATTTTCTGGACAAGTCGCGAGCGACCGGTAGCATGGGGATAGAGTTCGTCCGCGGGCGGGCTCTCGCGAGCGGAGTTGGCGAACGTCGCGCCGCCGCGCTTTTCTTTTCGCCATGTCCGCCGGTCTAGGGTGGACAAACAGTCTTTTCGGAGGTGGCTCATGCGCGCATGGGGATGGAATGGGCGAGCGAAGATGCTACGCGTCGCTCTTGTGGCAGCGGGGATGGTGGCCTGTCTGGTAAACCCGCTGTGGGCGGACCATGGCGGAGGTGGTGGCGGGGGCCGAGGCGGCGGGGGCGGCCGCAGTGGCGGTGGCGGTCGCATGGCGGGCGGCATGGCGGGCGGCATGGGGAGCGGTGCGGCGGGTGGCATGTGTCAATCGGGCGGCGGTGGGATGGGAATGAGTGGCGGTGGAGGGGCGTCTGGCGGCACGATCGACCCGCAGCAACTCGCCTACGCCATGGCCCAGATGCAAATGCGAGCTCAGATGGCACAGGCGTATCAGCAGCAGGTGCGGCAGGCGCAGTTGGCCGAGTACCAGCGGCAGGAGGAACGCAAACGCAAGCGGATTCAGGTCGTCCAGGAACAGCGGGCGAAGAGCGAATCCCAGCGGGATCGCTCGCGGACGTTGCAGCGGGAATTCGCTGAAGAACAGCGAGCGAAGCTAGCGGCCGCGCAGGCGGACGCCGCCGCCGGCTTGGCGAACCGCTAGAGCGTTACGTTCGCGACGGTTGGGGTTTCTCCAATGAAGGCGTGTCCACCCTTGGGGAGTACCTCTTCGAATCGGGACGGCGCGAATCGGGGCGGCGCGAATCGGGGCGGCGTGGTCCGGCAATCGGGCCACGCCGCCTCGCGGCGTTACTAGCCATCGTTGACTTGAGGCACCCTGTCCGGCATAGTTGTCTCGCGCTGGGCGGGCGCAGGTGCTGTTTCCACTCGTCAACGAAGGTCGCTCGGATGGCAAAAAAGGAACGTTGGGCCTCGCGCGTCGGTTTGGTGCTGGCGATGGCGGGCAACGCGGTAGGGTTGGGAAATTTCCTGCGGTTCCCCGCTCAGGCCGCCAAAAACGGCGGTGGCGCCTTTCTAATCCCGTATCTCGTCGCGCTGCTCGTCATGGGGTTGCCGCTGATTTGGGTCGAATGGACGATGGGCCGTTACGGCGGACGGCATGGCCATCATTCCACCCCTGGCATCTTCCAGTGCATGGGGCGTAGCCGCGTGTGGCGATATCTGGGCGTGTTCGGGCTCTGGACCAACTTGGTCATCGCCGCGTACTACCTCTATATCGAATCGTGGACGCTGTCCTACGCGGGCTATTCGCTGATCGGCGGCTTCTCCCAGACGCCACCCGGCGATTTTTTCGACGACATGACCGGCGAGAGTAAGGACAGCGTTTACGCCTTCAGCGCCTGGGGCATCCTGGTCTTCCTCGGCTGTATGCTGCTTAACGTGGTCATCCTCTCCCGAGGTTTGGCCCGTGGTATCGAGCTGGTGTGTAAGGTCGGTATGCCAATGCTGATCCTGTTCGGCACTATCCTCGCGATCCGCGGATTGCTGATCACGCCGGTGGGCCCGGATGGCGCGAGCGGGTTGTTCGCCGACCCCGAAGCGGTCGCCAGCCCGTTTGAAGGCTTGAACTTCATGTGGCAGCCGAAGTTCGAATCGCTCGCCGATCCCGCCGTATGGCTCGCCGCCGCCGGCCAGATCTTCTTCACGCTGTCGATTGGCATGGGTTCGATCCATTGCTACGCCTCGTACCTCCGCGACGAGGACGACGTGGCGCTGACCGGCGCCACCGCCGCCTGGACCAACGAGTTTTGCGAAGTCATTCTCGGCGGCTCGATCCTGCTTCCTATCGCGGTCGCCTACCTAGGACTCACCGAGGTCACGAAAATGACCGAGGGCGGGTCGGGCTTCTCGCTCGGCTTCATGGTGTTTCCAACCTTGTTTCAGAAATGGGGCGTGATCGCCCCGGTGGCTGGTTTCATGTGGTTCGGCCTGCTGTTCTTCGCCGCGATCACCAGTTCGCTGGCGATGGGCCAGCCGATCATGGCGTTCCTGCAGAGCGAATTCCGGATGAGCCGTTCGGCCAGCTCCTGGACCTTCGGCTTGATGCTCCTGCCGCTAGCGCTCCCGGTGGCGTGCCTCACCCAATCGACATTTTTCGACGAGTTCGATCATTGGGCCGGCACGTTCGCGTTGGTCGTGTTCGCGATGATCGAGACTGTGCTGTTCGCCTGGGTGTTCGGCATGAAACGCGGATGGGACGAATTGCGGCGAGGCGCGGAAATCAAGGTGCCGATCGTCTTCTACTTCATCATCAAGTTCGTCACGCCCACGTTCTTGATCCTGATTCTGATCGGCTCGTTCTTCCAACCCAAAGCGGGCTGGGACGGCTACGCGAAGGCGCTTTTCGGCGGTAAGCCAGCGCCCGCCTGGGAATGGTCTGGTAGCAGCATCGTCGGCAAACTGCTGCACGCCGACCTCGCTGAACAGGAGGCCGCGCAGGCGGCGGAACTCGCCAAGCTGGAAACACAGTTCGATGCTGTCCTCGAAAACAAACCGGACGCCACGCCGCTGAGCGAAGCGGAGCGGGACCGAATCAAGGAACTGGAAACCAAAATCTCGCTGTTACCTAAGATTCGCCTGTGGCGCAACGTCGACCGAATCGTGCTCGTGATGTTGTTCCTCGGTTTTTCCATGCTCGTCGCGATCGCCTGGAATCGCCGCGCCGCCGCCGGCATCCCCGACCGCCGCCCCGACGTCGAATAAGGTCAGTTGTCAGTTGTCAGTTGTCAGTTGTCGGGGGAGCAGGCGGGTAGGAAGGATTTTGGCCACGGATGAACACGGATATACACGGAAGGCGGCTCGGGA
>JBIKVL010000624.1:0-3621 GCA_044356875.1 Pirellulaceae bacterium
GCCTGTTGATGGAAGCGCTCGAGCGCCGCGGCGTCCACTTTGACGCCGCCAAGTTGGCGGACAACCGCCCCGAGGCGTTGCCACCCAGCGACCAGGTCGCCGGCTTGCCGAAGGTCGCGTCGCTGGTTTCGCCACCGTTCGCGGAGAACGCGCGGTTGATCCTGAAGGTGAGCCACAACCTTCACGCCGGCACCTTGCCGCTGCTCGTCGCGACCAAGCATGGCCAACGCACGTTGGTGGACGGCCTGCGGCGGCAGGGCGAGTTCCTGGCGCGGGCGGGCCTCGACACGGCTCAACTGTCGTTCGCGGGCGGAGCTGGCGGCGCTCGAGCCGACCACGTCACGCCCCGTGGCACCGTGCAGTTGCTGCGTCACATGCGTGGCCGGCCTGATTTCCCGGTCTATCGCCGCGCCATGCCGGTGCTGGGAGTCGACGGAACGCTCGCCAGCAGCGTCGCCGCGGAAAGTCCGGCACGCGGCCAAGTCCAAGCGAAAACAGGGACGCTGAGCTGGGACAACCTGCTCGGCGGCGGCTCGCTGCTCACCAGCAAATCGTTGGCCGGCTATCTGACGACGAAGAGCGGCCGCGAAGTCGTCTTCGCCGCGTTCGTCAACAATGTTCCACTCCGCGACGGCCTCGACAGCCGCGCGGTTGGCCGTGATCTCGGAAGGCTATGCGAACTGATGCTCGAGGCCACGCCATGAGCGTCATGAGCGCCACGAGCGAAGCGGCAGCCACGCTCTCGGAACGCTTTAGGGCGAACAAACGACGATGCGGGAGCAGACCAGCGGCCGCGACGTCCGACGCTGCGTGCGGGCTGGGCTCGCAAGCGTAAACGAATACCGGAGGAGTTGACTCATGGACCGCCGATCGTTTCTTAACGCTTCGTTGGCCGTTGGCGGTGGAGCTGCCGCGACGGCGTCAGCGTCGGCCCTATCGAGTCGATGGTTGGAAGCGAGCGAACCGATGGAGACCGCGGGCTTGACGAAGCACGAAATTCCCACGCCGGCGCTGATCGTCGATCTGGATGCGTTCGAACGCAACGTGCGGAAGATGGCAGCGCATGCCGCTCGCACAGGCCGCCGACTGCGTCCGCACGCCAAGACGCATAAGTGTCCTGAAGTGGCGCGGCGGCAGATCGCGGCCGGCGCGGTCGGAGTTTGCGTCGCGACGGTGTCGGAAGCCGAGGCGATGGCGGCGGCGGGAGTTGGCGAGATCCTACTCACGTCACCGGTCGTCGATCCGCGCAAAGTCGCCCGGCTGGTGCGGCTCGTCCAACGCGGCGGCCGACTCATGGTCTCTGTCGGGCACGCACTCGAGGCCGAACTGTTGTCTGAGGCGGTGATAGCCGCCCGCATTGAGCTCGATGTCCTCGTCGATCTGGACGTCGGCGACAAACGCACCGGCGTGCTTCCGGGCGAGCCATCGCTGCAATTGGCCAGGCAGCTTGCCCGTTGCGCGAACCTGCACGTGCGCGGCGTTCAGGCTTATGCGGGCCATGCCTCGCATACGGTTGGATTCGCGGAGCGCCAACGCGTGTCGGCGAAGGCGATCGGCCAAGCGGTCGAGACGCGACGGCTGTTCGAACGATCGGGCATCGAAGCGGGCATTTTGTCGGGCGGCAGCACAGGCACTTACAACATCGACGCTGAAATCGAGGGCTTCACCGAGTTGCAGGTCGGCTCGTACGTGTTCATGGATGTCGACTATCGACGGATTGGCGGCCAGGACGGAGGGGCGATCTACTCGGACTTCGAGCCCAGCCTGACAGTGCTGACGTCCGTGGTGAGCGCGACGCATGCCGAACGTGTCACGGTCGACGCCGGCACGAAGGCGCTCGACGCGACGACCGCCCACAAGCCCGAAGCGAAGAACCGTCGCGGTTTGGTTTACACGAAAGCGGGCGACGAGTTCGGGGCGGTGAGTGTCGAGGCGGACGGCGAGTTGCCGAAGTTGGGCGAGCGACTCGAGTTCATCGTGCCGCATTGCGATCCGAATGTGAATCTTTATGACCGGATCTACGCCTGCCGCGGCGATCGAGTGGAAGCGACCTGGCCCATCGCGGCCCGCCGCGGCGACTAGCCGGGGTATTTGGCCGAGTCGACGCTAGTCGTCGACGTTCCAGGATTGGAGCGATTCCAGGAACCAACCGAGGACGCCGTCTTGGCGGTCGGTTCCGGGCGGCATCTTTTCGCCTGTCAGGCGTTCCAGCGACCAACCACACCCACGGCCGACTTTCGTATTCGGACCGTCGATCTGCACGAACCGCCGCAGCGTTCCCAATTCAGACTCGGCCCGCATCCGCCCCAGGCCGATCCCCGACATCTGCCGCACGTAATCCACTTCAGGCATCGGCGACGCGTTGTCCGCCAACCGCTCGGCGAATAGCATGGGCAAATCGCTCTTGGGGTTATCCAGGTACAAATAGCCGAGCGCCCATACGGCGGCCCCCCGGACCCGCTGGTCCAACGGCGACTTCGGCACGAATTTCCGCATCAGCCGCTCGGCGTCCGCGTAACGCACTTCCCCAAACAACTGGAAGATCTGGCTCAACTGCTTCGTGGTCGCCGATCCCGAATCCTCCTTAGCGATCGTCTTTTCCACCTCGACCGCGTGCGCCAAGATCGCCGGATAGGTCGCCGCGACTTTCAACCGCCGCAACGCCCATCCCGATGCCACTCGGACCTCCCCCCGCTCGTTTGGCAACAACGCGACCAAACGTTCGGCGGACGGCTCATGGTCCAAGCTGCCTAGGACAAGCGCGGCCTGTTCGAGTCCACGCCATGACTCGCCGCCCAGCATCGCGGTCGACTGCTCCAAGACCGCCTTGCGAAGCGCCGCGTCCTCCGTGTTCGCGAACCGCACAAACCGCGCTGCGACGAACCGGCGGATCGACGGATTGCGGTCGTCCAGCATCACTCCCAGCTTCGCGATCGAGTCGACATTGCCCTCCTCGCTCAAAAGCTCGGCCGCCAATCGCCGCAAGTTCGCGTCCGCGCTGGCGATGTTCGGGGCCGCGAACGGCAACGCGTGCTGACGGCCCGACGCCCACAAGCTGGCGATCGCCGCCGCCGCCACCGCCGGCTCTTTGTCCGCCGCAAGCTTCTTGAGCAAATCCAATGCTGGCTCTTCGCGATGTTGCCTCAGCAACAACGCCGCTACCAGCCGTCCTAGATGCTCGGGGCGGTTCTTCTGCGCGATGGCGGCCGTTGCGGCGTCGGCCAATCCGCTTGATCTGAGCTTTCCGGCGGCGGCTGCCGCCGCCGTTCGGATCTCCGCCGGAACCAACGCATCGCCCGCCATCTTGAGCAGCGGTTCCACCGCTTCCCCATCGCCGGCCACCGCCACGCACTCGATCGCCAACAGCAAGTAAGCACGCTCGCCGTCCGGTCGTGCCAGACGACTTCTCCAAACGGCCACTGCGTCCGGAAATTTCCACCGTGCGAGCGCCGGTTCGACGATCTGCGCCATGAGCAGCCCATCGTCGTTCGCTTGTTTCCACAATGCGGCGGCCGCGGAACGCGTCTCAAGCGCGACGGCGGCCCGCGCCGCCGCTCGCCGCGTCACCGCGTCCTTATCATTCACCGCCACATCCGCCAGCGCCGGACCGGCATCGGCCAT
>JBIKVL010000625.1:0-3617 GCA_044356875.1 Pirellulaceae bacterium
GCCCGAGCCAAGTCGCCAGTCCACCCGCGAAATCCTGGGCTATGTGTTGCACGATCACGATCGCGGCGGCCGCGGCGGCGGGAATCGCCGACAGCACGTCGCCGAGCGCCTGCGGACCGCCGGTCGAAGAACCGATCGCGACCAACTGGAATGTCTGTTCGCTCTGGTTTTCAGCCCGCGGCACGCGCAGCGCCGCCGGCGGATCGACCCGCAGCGCCGACCGGCGCGACGCCGCCACTTGATTGATCTTGCGGATCAGTTCGGCATGGCCCGCTACGGCCCCGTTGGCGTCGAGCACCGGTGTGTTCACGGCGTCGAGCGCTCCGCAACCCATCGCCTCGTAGACTTTCGTGAAATTGCCCGTGACGGTGGCGGTGACGAGCAGAATCGGGCAAGGCGAATCGCGCATGATCCGGCGCGTCGCCTCGACACCGTCCATGACCGGCATGATCAGGTCCATCAACAACACATCGGGCCGATCGACCGCGCACCGCTTGACCGCTTCTTGGCCGTCCCGCGCGATCCAGGCGACTTCTTGACCGGGAACGCTTAAAACGGCTCGACGCAACGCTTCCACGGCCAGCGCTAAATCGTTGACAATCCCGATACGCATAGGGTGTCCGTCCCGCCTTCTAGGCCCCGATCAGTTCCACGACGGTTTCCAGGAACGTCTCGTCGTGAAAACTGCTCTTCGTCAAGTAATAGTTCGCGCCGGCTTCCAGTCCGCGCATCCGATCCTCGGGCCGGTCCTTGTACGACACAATGATGACCGGCAGCCGTCGATATCGGTCATCGCTCTTGATCGTCTTCACAAACTCGAAGCCGTTCATCCGCGGCATGTCGACATCGCTAATGACCAGATCGTAGTCGTCAGCTTGCAGCGAATGCCAGCCATCGACGCCGTCGACCGCCGTGGACACGTCGTATCCCCGCGACTTGAGCAATTGCCGCTGCACCTCGCGGACCGTGATCGAGTCGTCGACGATCAGGATCCGCTTCGCGACCTTCTCCGCGCGTTGCTGGCGCGACAGCCGCCGCAAGCGGCCTTCGTTCAACACTTGGTCGATCCCGCGCAGCAGATCCTCGACGTCCACGATCAGCACCGGCGCGCCATCGTCCATCAACGCCGCCGCGCTCACGTGCGGCACTCTGCCCAAACGCGGATCGAGCGTCCGCACCACGAGGTCCTGTTCGCCACGGAACCGATCGACCACCAAGCCGAACGGCCGCGTCTCATCGCCCAGCAAAATGATCGACAGCTCGTCGCCGCCGTCGCCCGCCGCGTCGCCACCCGCCGCTTCCAGTTCCAGGATCTGATGCGCGGCGACGGTGCCCACGTTGCGTCCATCGACCGTCAAGTATTGCCGCCCCTCGATCGAACGCAGCTCACTACGCGACACCCGCAATAGCCGTTCGAGCCGGTTTTGCGGGAAGGCGTACGGTTCGCCGCCAATGTCCGCCAACACGGCTCGAATCACCGACAACGTGATCGGCAGTTGCAGATGGAAGGTGGTGCCGCGGCCCAGTTCCGAGGTGATTCGCACGTTGCCACCGACCGCCTGCACCATGCTGTGAACGACATCCAGTCCGACGCCTCGTCCCGAAACCTCGGTCACTTTTTCGGCGGTTGAAAATCCCGGCAAGAAGAGGAAGTCGAACAGTTCGCGCTGCGTCATGCCCTCGACCAGCTCGGCCGTCGACAGCCCGCGAGCGACAATCTTGCGCCGCAACTTTTCTTCGGAGATGCCGCGGCCATCGTCGGACACCGTGATCATCAACATGCCGGCTCGATGCCGCGCGTGCAGCCGCAACTGAGCCGACTCGGGCTTGCCGGACGCCGCCCGTTCCTCCAGAGTCTCCACGCCATGGTCCATCGCGTTTCGCAGCAGATGGTTCAGCGGCGCTTCGAGCTGTTCGAGGATGTCGCGATCCACGGGCGTCGCCGACCCGATGATCTCGAACTGCACTTTTTTCCCAAGCTGCCTGCCGAGGTCGCGCACCAGCCGGGGAAAGCCTTGCACGCCATCCGCGAACGGCCGCATCCGGCTGTCAATCACCTCGTGGTAAAGCCGGCTGTTGAGATCCGCTGTCTGCCGCGCGTGCGCCTCGAATTCATCCATCCGCGCGGCGAGCTGCTGGCGGCATTCGGCCAGCCGGCGCCGCGCGTCGGCCACCGCCGGCGCCGCGCCCGTCCCGGTCGTGGCGTGCGCCACCGCATCCAGACTGCTCGCCAAATGATCGTGCATCTTCTTGAGCTTCAGCAGGGACGCGCCGAACGGCCCCAGCCAACGCGCCTCGACCAGCGACTCTCCCGCGAGGCTCATCAGCCGCGTGAGGCTGGCCGCCGTCACCCGCACCACCCGTTGCCGCGCCTCGGCGTCGCCCTGTCCGCCGTCGTCGCCCCGCCCGGCACTGCCCGCGCCGTGCCCCGAGCCATTGCCAGTGCCGCCGCCTGTGCCACTGCCAGTGCCACTGCCCGCCGCGCGGCCGCCCGCTTGCGCCGCTGAACGGGTTGCGCTCGGCGCAGGTGCGGCGGTTGGCGCCGGTGTTGTCGCGGGTGCTGGCGACAGCGGTGAAGTGTTCGCAGCGGGAGATGCGGCCGTGGCGGATGACACGGTTGAGGTGGCTGCGGTGACGGGTGTGGGCACGGCGACGGGGGCCGATGAAGCAATGGGCGCTGGCGACGCGACTGCCGTTGGCGTGGTCGCTAGAACACTCGGAGGGGCAACTGAGGTGGCTTGTGCCAGCCGACCGACGCGAGTGACGAAATCCTCGGCAGTGGATCGTTCGGCGGCGATGTCATTCGCGGAGTTGGCGTTGGCGGAGGCGGCTGCCAAGCGTTGGAGCAGGTCGGCGCCGGCGAGCAGCAAATCGACGTCGGGCGGCCCGAGCGCGACGCGGCCCTTTTGCGCGGCGACAAGACAGTCTTCCATGACATGCGCGATTCGCACCACCATCGGAAAGGCGACGATCCGGGCCGCGCCTTTGATCGAATGAGCGGCCCGCATCAGCGGCTCGATCGCCTGCGGATCGCCCGCCAATTGTTCCATGCGCACCAAGCCCTCGCTCAGCACCGCGTAGCCCGAATTGACCTCGTCGCGGAACAATTCCAACAACGCTGGATCGCCCGTCGGCGCGATGATCTCCGCGTCGTCGAATACGAAAGCAGCGAGCGCCGGCGCGGAGACCACTGGCGCGGACCCCACTGGCGGCGGGGCGGCTGGAGGCTCAGCGGCGACAGCCGGCGCCACGACAGCCGGCGCCACGACAGCCGGCGCGGCGACATTCGGTATGGCGACAGGAGCGGCGGCGACAGGAGCCGTTTGCGCTGGTGTTGGCGCCACGGCCGCCGTCGGCGCCGTCGAAGTGAATTCCCCTTTCGCGGCTCGTTCGAGGCGGTCGGTGACGCCGCTGAGCGCGGGGCCGTTTTCAGCAAGCCAGGGTTCGAACGCCTGGGCGGTCGCTTCGGCGATTTCGAGCAGTCGGTCGGTGCCTTCGAGCAACAGGTCGATATGGGCCGACTCCAAACGCAGTCGGCCATGCTGGGCGGCGACCAGCAGGTCTTCCATGATATGGGCGAGCCGGACGGCCGGTTCGATCCGCACGATCCGCGCCGC
>JBIKVL010000627.1:0-3616 GCA_044356875.1 Pirellulaceae bacterium
CGCGACGGTCAAGCAAGGCGTCTCGGAAGACGAGGCCAAGAAGCTCAAGGCGGATCTCGAAGCCGCTGGTGCAACCGTTGAATTGAAGTAATCGCGCGGTTTGTTGCTCTTAGCTTGACCGCTCGCGTGCGGACTGTGCGCGAGCGGTTCGGAATACGCATGCTGAATTTTGGCCGATCCATGGGAGCTGCCCAGAAGGGTTGCTTAGGCCCCTGGATCGGTCTGCGCGCTTACATAGACCCAGCAGACCCAAGGGCGGGTGTTAACCGGCCGTTTCGCCATGGCGAAGCCCTATCGGTTGGTTGACACGCGCCCTTTTCGTTTTGAATCAGGAGGTCCGTCGCGATGGCCACTTCCGCGCAACGCCGTTTGAATCCCCGCGAATCCCGCCGCTTCGGTACCGGAAGGGAACATCACCCTACACCGGATTTGACCGAAATTCAAACTCGAAGTTACGAAGCGTTCTTGCAAGCCGATGTGCCGGCCGAAAAGCGCAAGGACCAGGGCTTGCAGGGTGTCTTACGGGAAATCTTCCCGATCGAAAGTTACGACAAGTCGATCAACTTAGCCTTCGTGAAGTATGAACTCGGCAAGCCTCGGTTCACCGCCGACGAGTGCCGCCAACTGCGGCTGACCTACGGTCAGCCCTTCAAGGTCTGGTTGCGGCTGAACAAAGAGCAGCCGATCGAGGAAGAGGTCTATCTCGGCGACATCCCGATCATGCTGGGTGGCGGCGAATTCATCATTAACGGCGCCGAACGCGTCGTCGTCAGCCAGCTGCATCGCAGTCCGGGTGTCGACTTCGTGATGGATGAGGATGGATCGACCGATCGCAAACTGCCGAGCTGCCGGATTATTCCGGAACGCGGGAGCTGGATCGAGCTCAACGTAACTAAAAAGGACGCCTTGAGCGTTCGGATCGATCAGAGCGGCAAGTTTTCCGCGCTAACGCTGTTGCGGGCGATGAGCCCCAAATACAGCCAGGACGCCGACCTGATTCGAGCGTTCTACGAGGGCACGGTCGAGAAGATTGTCGATGGCCGCACCGCTGCCAAAATCGAAGGCAAGGTGGCGGTCGATGACATCGTCTATCCGATCGGTTCCGGCAAGGCGGGCGAGATCATCGTCGAGGCGGGCCATCGCATCTCCAAGGCGGCCGCGGAGACGATTTGTACCGCTGGCGTGACCAAGGTAGAGGTTGTCTCGTATCCTAAGGCCCCGCTCATTTTCAACAGTTTGGGCGATGACGCGACTTCCAGTCACGAGGAGGCGCTGCTGAGGATTTACCAGCGGTTGCGTCCTGGAAATCCGGCCAACTTGGAAAAGGCCCGAACGCTCTTCCAGGAGAAGTTCTTCGACGTCAACCGCTACCGGTTGGGACGCGTCGGTCGATTCCGTATCAACCGCAAACTGAAGCTCAACGTTTCCGAAAAGGAAATGACGCTTCGGCCCGAGGATTTGATCGCCTCGATCCGCTACGTCGTGGACTTGGCTGAAGCGGGCGACGAGTCCCAAGTGGACGACATCGACCACCTGGGCAACCGCCGTCTCCGCACGATCGAGGAGCTGGCTAGCGACGAGCTGCGCAAGGGGTTCTTGAAGCTCCGCCGCACGGTGCAAGAGCGGATGAGCATGAAGGAGAACAAGGACATCACGCCGCGGACGCTGGTGAATCCGAAGAGCGTTTCGGCGGCGATCGAGTACTTCTTTGGCCGCGGCGAGTTGTCGCAGGTGGTCGACCAGACGAATCCGCTGTCGCAATTGACGCACGAGCGTCGTTTGTCGGCGTTGGGCCCTGGCGGTTTGAACCGGAAACGCGCGGGGTTCGAAGTCCGCGACGTCCATATTTCGCACTATGGCCGGATCTGCCCGATCGAGACGCCGGAAGGTACCAACATCGGTTTGATTTCCAGCCTGGCGATCTATGCGGGTGTCGACGAGTACGGCTTTCTCGTCACGCCTTATCGCAAGGTCACCAAGGGGCGATTGGCGGAGGATGGCCCGTTGCATCTTCGCGCCGACGAGGAATCGGATGCGTTCGTGGCGCCGGCTGATACGCCGGTCGACACCGGGAAGATCGCTAGCGGTCACACGTTGATCGCGCGGCATCGTTCCGACTTCGAGATCGTCCAGCCGGAACAGATCGAGTACATCGACGTATCGCCGAGCCAGATGGTCGGCGTGTCGGCTGGATTGATTCCATTCCTTGAGCATGACGACGCCAACCGGGCGCTGATGGGTTCCAACATGCAGCGCCAAGCGGTGCCGCTCCTCATCACCGAACCGCCGATCGTGGCAACGGGCATGGAAAAGGACGTCGCCCGCAATTCCAGCATGGTGGTGCGGGCGAAGCGGAAGGGCACGGCGAGTTACGTGGATGGCGACAAGATCGTCATCACGCATTCGCATGGGTCCGACGCTTATGAGCTGCGCAAATACAAGGCGCTCAACGAGCGAACCTGTTTGAACCAGCGGCCGATCATTCGCCCTGGCGACAAAATCGAACGTGGGCAGGTGATCGCCGACGGCGCGGCGACGTTCAACGGCGAGCTGGCGTTGGGACGGAACGTGCTCGTCGGCTTCATGTCGTTCGATGGGTACAACTATGAAGACGCGATCATCATCAGCGAAGAGCTGGTGAAGCAGGATGTGTACACTTCGATCCACATCGAGGAGTTCGACGTCGAGATTCGCGAGACGAAGCTGGGACGGGAAGAGTTCACTCGGGACATTCCCAACGTGAGCGAAAAGGCGTTGCGGAACCTGGACGAGACGGGCGTGGTGCGAATCGGCACCTATGTTCGGCCTGGCGACATTCTCGTCGGCAAGATTTCGCCCAAGTCCAAGACCGAGCTCACGCCTGAGGAAAAGCTGCTCCACGCGATCTTCGGCCGTGTCGGCGAGGACGTGAAGAACGATTCGCTGGAAGTGCCCTCAGGCATTGAAGGCATTGTGATCGACGCCCAGAAGTTCTCGCGGCGATTGAGCCTGACGGAGGAAGACCGCAAGAAGTTCGACAAGGAAGTGAAGGACGTCGAAGCCGATGGCAATCGGCAGATCGCGGAAGCGTTCGGGCTGATGATCAACGAGATGGAGAAGGCGCTCGGGCGGACCATCACCGACGAGGACGGCACGCCGTTGGTCCGCGACCAGGATCCGAAGTTCATCGCCGAACGGGCGGCGAACTTCCGCTTGGCGCGGGTGACGGGCAACATGAAGAGCGAGGCGTTGATCGAGCAAGCGGCTCAGATTTTCGCCAAACGCTGGCCCGATGTCGAACTGGCGACCGACCTGCGCGACCGCAAGCTGAACAGCCTCAAGCGGGGCGAGGAGCTGCGAAGCGGCGTGTTGCAGATGGTCAAGGTGTACATCTCGACCAAACGGGTGATTTCGGTTGGCGACAAGATGGCCGGCCGCCACGGCAACAAGGGTGTGATCGCGAAGATTCTGCCGGTCGAGGACATGCCGTTCCTGCCCGACGGAACGCCGCTGCAGATCATGCTCAATCCGCTGGGCGTGCCCAGCCGTATGAACGTCGGCCAGATCTTGGAAACCCATCTCGGCTGGGCTGGCGCCCACCTGGGATTCCAAGCGGTCACGCCGGTGTTCGACGGGG
>JBIKVL010000626.1:0-3616 GCA_044356875.1 Pirellulaceae bacterium
GCCGGCCAGGCGCAAGCCGCCGGTTTTCGGGCGGTTCATGCCGAGTCCGCCTAGAACCGGCCGCTGGCGCGGCCCGGCTGATGAGAGGCGGCGATTCATCACACGATGGCCATGCCTACTCGTGAACGACTTACGTTATCCTACGCAGCCAGCCCATTCGGACTCAGATCAGCAACCAGCAACCAGCAACTCGCAACTAGCAACTAGCAACTAGCAACTCGCAACTAGCAACCAGCAACCACCGTCTTCCAAGGGTTTCCATCGATGACCACGTTTCCACGCTTCGACCGTCGCCGGTTTTTGAAGGTTTCGGCCGGCGTGTCGGTTGCCACTGTCACCTCGAATGTTTGGAGCGCGCAAGCCGCCACCATGGACCAGATTCCAATTGTCGATACGCATCAGCATCTGTGGGACCTCAAGAAGTTCAAACTGCCATGGATTGGCTCGGAGCCGGGGCTGGCTCGCAGCTACGTGACCAGCGACTATCTCGAAGCGGTCGCGGGCCTGCCGGTATCGAAGGCGGTCTACATGGAAGTGGACGTCGACCCTGCGCAGCAGGTGGACGAAGCCGAACATTTGATCGCGTTGAGCCGCGTGAAGGAGAACTTGACGGTCGGCGCGGTGATCTCGGGGCGGCCGGCGAGCGACGGGTTCGCGGCTTACATCCGGCGTTATCGGGACAACTCGGTGATCAAGGGCGTGCGGCAAGTGCTGCATGTGCCGGAGACGAAGCCGGGGACCTGTTTGCAGCCCGAATACGTCCGCGGCGTGCGTCTGTTGGGCGAACTCGGCAAGAGCTTCGATCTGTGCATGCGTCCCACGGAACTCGGCGACGCCGCGAAGTTGGCCGACGCCTGTCCGGGCACTCGGCTAATCCTCGATCATTGCGGCAACGCCGATCCGAAGGCGTTCGCCAAGACGCCTGGAGCGGTTGGCGGCAAGCCATCCCACGAAGCCGACGCCTGGCGCCGCGACATTCAGGCGTTGTCCGCCAAGCCGAATGTGATTTGCAAAATTTCGGGGATCGTGGTTCGCGCGGTGAAGGGCCATTGGTCGGCCGCCGACTTGGCGCCGATCGTCAACCATTGCCTCGACTCGTTCGGGCCGGATCGCGTGATTTTCGGCAGCGACTGGCCGGTCTGCACGTTGGTGGCCAGCTATCGCGAGTGGGTGGTCGCGTTGCGGGAGATCATTCGTGAACGGCCCACGGCCGAGCAAAAGAAACTGTTGCACGAGAACGCCGAGCGATTCTACAAGGTCTAGGCGAATTGCCGATCGCGCGGACGGTCAAGTTGGACTTGTTGGAAATCCAGCCACGAACAAGCGGGTGTCATGGACATTCTTGGGGAATTGCGTGAACGGTTTCGGACGGCGCTGGTTGGCTTCGTGGACAAGCCCGAACCGCTGTTGGAGATGATCCGGCCGGCGGCCGAGCCAAAGTTTGGCGACTATCAAGCCAACTTCGCCATGTCGCTGGCGAAGCAGCTGGGACGGCCGCCCCGCGATGTGGCGGCGGACGTCGCCGCCCGCGCGCGGCTCGACGATCTATGCCAACAAGTGGAAGTGGCCGGTCCAGGCTTCATCAACCTCCGGCTGCGAAACGACCTGCTGGCGAAAACGCTGGTCGAGACGTTGGCTGACCCGTTTCTCGGGGTCCCCCGCCCTGCCTCGCCACGGAAGTATGTCATCGACTTCTCGGCGCCCAACGTCGCCAAGCCGATGCATGTCGGCCATATCCGTTCCACGGTGATCGGCGACGCGCTGTGCCGACTGCTGAGATTTCGCGGCGACCATGTCGTCAGCGACAACCATCTCGGCGATTGGGGCACGCAGTTCGGCATGGTCATTTACGGTTACAAACACTTTCGCCGCCCGGAGGAGTACGCCGCCAACCCGGTGGCGGAGCTTTCGCGGCTGTACCGTCTGGTGCATTCGCTGATCGGCTACCACGAACTCGTGGCGGAATTGCCGACGCTTGAAAGGGCCGCCGCGGACCGAGCGGCGGCGGCGCGGCGGTTGGCGGACCAACCGCCCGCCGGCGACAAGGCGGAAGCCAAGAAGCAGGCGGCCGCGATCCAGAAAGCGCAGCGGCAGGCCGAGGAGGCGGCGAACACGCTGGCGGAAGCCCGCAGCAAGCGCGCGACTTTCGAAGCGAATCCGACGCAGGTCGCGTTGGCCGCCGAGCACTCGGCGATTGGCCAAGCGGTGCTCGACGAAGTGGTGCGTCTCCACGCGGGCGACGCGGAGAATCTGCGGCTGTGGCGCGAATTCATGCCGCACTGCCTGCGGGAAATCCACGCGATCTACGAGCGGCTTGGCGTGACCTTCGACGAGGAGCTCGGGGAGAGCTTCTACCACGGCCAATTGGCCGACGTAGTTGCCGATATGCAAGGCCGCGGATTGACGCGGGAAAGCGACGGCGCCGTGTGCGTCTTCCTGGACGGATTCGACGCGCCGATGATTGTCCGCAAACGGGACGGGGCCTTTCTTTACGCCACGACCGATCTGGCGACCATCCGGTACCGCGTCGAGCGTTGGAATCCGGACGCGATCCTGTACGTTGTCGATCATCGGCAGGCCGAGCACTTCGACAAACTGTTCGCGGCCGCGCGGCTGTGGGGCTACCAAGGCGTTGCGCTGCATCACATCGCTTTCGGAACCGTGCTGGGCAAAGATGGAAAACCTTACAAAACGCGGTCGGGCGATACGGTCGGGTTGGAAGGGCTGATCGACGAAGGCGTGCGCAAGGCGTTGGCTGTTGTCCAGGAAAACGACGACCGCAAGCCGGACGGTCCCGAGTTCACCGTGACGCAGCGCGAACAGATCGCCGAGACAGTCGGGGTCGCCGCTCTGAAGTACGCCGACCTGTCGCAGAACCGGACCAGCGACTACGAATTCAGCTATGAAAAGATGCTCGCGCTGGACGGTAACACGGCCGCTTACATGCAATACTCGTACGCCCGCGTCCGCGGGATTTTCCGCAAGGCGGGCGTTGATTCGGCGACGCTGACCGCGGGCCTGGCTGCTGCCACCGCTGCCGCCGACGCCGACGCCGACTCCACTGCCGCCGATTCGCCGATCCATTGCGAACAGCCGGCCGAACGGGCCTTAGCGCTCGCGCTGGCACGGTTTCCCGAGGCGATCGCCGAGTCGCTGGCGGATTTCCGTCCCAATCAATTGACGGTGTATCTGTACGATTTGACGCGGAAGTTTTCCGCGTTTTTCGAGGCCTGTCCCGTGGTGCGGGCGGAAACGGACGAGCTGCGCCGGAGCCGATTGCTTTTGTGCGAGTTGACGGGGCGGGTCGTCGAAAAGGGTTTGGAATTGCTTGGAATCCGCGTTGTCGAAAAGATGTGAGCGGCGGATCTCGCCGCGAGGCGTTCCCTCTTTCCCAGGAGTTATCCAGTATGGCAACCCGCTATCGCATCGCCGTGATTGGCCACACGGGCCGCGGCAACTATGGCCATGATGTCGACCGTGTCTGGCTGGAGATTCCCGATTGCGAAATCGTCGCGGTGGCGGACGCGGATGAAAAGGGGCGCCAGGCCGCTTCCCAGCGGCTGAAGACGACGCAAGCCTATTCGGACTATGTGAAGATGCTCGACGAGGCGAAACC
>JBIKVL010000629.1:0-3614 GCA_044356875.1 Pirellulaceae bacterium
TGACCGCATCGCAGAACCGCGAAAGAGTCGCCGTGCCCCGAAGGGGCCGCAACAAGCTAGCCCAGGGCAAAGCGAAGCCGCGTAGCCGCGTCGCGTCGCCCTGGGTTATCAGACACACCCGCGATCCGTCGCCCTGAAGGGGCAGAACAGACTAGCGGCTCCGTCTAAATCTCGCATCCAGGTTCGCACTGGTCACGAGCACGAGCGAACACAAACCGACGGAGCCCGGTATCCATGGCTCGCGGTTACTTTGCGGTCAGGCCGACGTGTTTCAGCGAAAGCCGAGCTCTCGCCTGTAGCAGCGCGAGAAAATTACCGACACGTCGATAGCTTTCCAGTCGCTCGTGCTCCTCTGGCGAGAGTTGACCACGGTTGTACTTGTCCGCTAACTCGAGCAACTGGGTTGTTTGAGCCTCAGAGAACCCGAGCAATACAGATCAGCTGCTCGTAAATCAACGGGTTTTTCCGGCCCACTCGGACGCTATTCGAAGAGCCAGCGTTGGCCAGAAGCGGGGAGCGGACGGCGAAAGCGGTCGGCCGTCAATGGTGGCCGAGTGGTACTCAAACCGCAACGTCTGGCGAACAGCCGGAACGAGGCAGCGATTTGGTCCGCGATCGCGCCGCTTCCCCGCATGCGTTCGCCGAACCGGCCGTCGTAGAGCTTTCCGCCGCGAGTGGCCCGGATACGAGTTTCGACTTTGGATGCCTCGGCTGGCCGCGCGCGCCGCAGCCATTCCATGAAGACGGGCTCGACGGTCAGCGGCAGCCGCAACAGGATGTATCCGGCCGAAACGGCGCCGGCGTCTTTCGCCGCCTGCAAGATCCGGGGAGTTTCGTGGTCGGTCAGGCCCGGCACCACGGGCGCGACCAGCACCGTCACGGGAATACCGGCGCGCGATAGTTCGGCGATCGCGCGGAGCTTCGCATCCGGGCTGCTCGTGCGCGGTTCCATCACGCGGCTCAACGACTGGTCCAGCGTCGTGACGCTTAACGACACGGCGGCCGCCCCGTCCGCCGCAAGGGGCGCAAGGAGATCGATGTCGCGGGTGACGAGCGCGTTCTTGGTCACGACAGCCAGCGGTTGACGCGTTTCGACGGCCACCCGCAAGCAGCGTCGCGTCAGTTGCAGTTTCCGCTCAATCGGCTGGTAACAGTCGGTGACGCCCGACATCGCCACTGTCTCTGGCCGGTATCCATCCCGTCCCAGCCACTCGCGAAACAACTCGGGGGCCCGCTCCTTGACGAAAATCCGCGTTTCGAAATCCAGCCCCGCGCTCAGATCGAGGTACTCATGGGTTGGTCGGGCGAAACAGTAGCTGCAGCCGTGAGCGCAGCCGCGATACGGGTTCAAGCTGTAGCGGAAGGGAATGTCCGGGCTATCGTTCTCGCTAACGACCGACTTGGCATCGTCGACGAAATACTCGGTCGCGACCCCTTGGCGCGCCGCGACAGCGTCGGGGTCGTTTTCGAGATATTCCGGATCCTCGGAAAAATCGATCCGCGCGAACCGGTTGGCCGGGTTGGTGGCGGCTCCCCGCCCACGTGGCGCGGGGACAGCGTTTTTCGGCGAAGGTTCCAAGATGGCGTCTCGAAAGTTAGCGGAAGGCGGCCCTCACCTCGGGCCTCAGCAGGACTACGATAGTCCAAATTCCCAGTGGCAATCCAAGCAGGCAACAAGCCGAGGTGCCCGGTATCATCGTCAACACCGCTGCGATGAATCCCAGCGGATAATATCGCATCGACAGCATCGAGGCGCTGCCGGCGATAATGATGCCGCACCCCACGATTCCGAAGATGCTCGTGACAATCGCGGCGCTTCCACCCTTCGCAAAGAAGTTGCTCACCAAATCGCCCATTTCCTGGATGGGCGGTTGGGGCCCCGGCTGGTATTCCAAGCCAGTCTCCGCAGCGCGTTTTTTTCGATCCTGCTCGATTTGCGCGTCGATCCGCTCTTGCATCGTGGCCATATCCCGCATCATTTGCGGCATCATGTCCTTCATGAACCACCACTGCACAAGGCCGCTAACTCCGAGGAAGACTCCGATGATCGCCAGTACCAGCATAAAGATCGCTGGCAATTGGACCTGGGATTGGGGGGGAGACCGAGGCGGAGCAGGAGGCGGCACCCAGGTTTGCTGAGGCCACGGCTGGTTGGGATAGGGTGGAGGTGGATAATCAGGCACGGCGACAACTCCAGAGGGCGATAGGACTTCCGGTAAGCCGCTAGGGGAGTTGGCACTGCGAGATCCACTGGCAGTGAACGATCAACTCGCGGATGCGGCCAAAACCCGAACGAGCGGCGGAAACGAACGCTACCTGCCGTATTCGCCACACGGCGAGCATTCTTGCCCGTTCTTCACGAGATTAGCCCAATAAAGAAATCTCATCGCTTCCGCGCGACCCGTACACGGCCGATTCCCCAGTTGCTGGGACTTGTCCGTCAGCAACCCCTGTTCGCGGAACGCTGAATCCTGAAAGCCTGAAATCCGAAACCTGAAACCTGAAACCTGAAATCCGAAACCTGAAACCTGAAAAACGCCTTGGACGCCCCGCGTTCATCCCGCGGCGCTGCACGCACGAGCAAGCTGGCGATGAAGTTTCGTCGCCACGCTGAAACTAAACCGTCCCTCGGCCGTATGGCGATGGATCTTAACGGCAATATCGAAGCTATCCCGCAGAAAACCGATGTAAATGTGCTGATGACGGTTCCGATCCATCGCCGACAACACCACCCGCCGCTCAGACTTATCGCCGCTGTCGCCGTCATCGCCGCTGTCGTTCGAATACTCGCGAGGAAGGCGGTTGTGAATCGAGCTCATCGATGGGTCTCCTCGGTGGGCGAACGAGCGGGAAATGCGGCACGCTGAGTGACTGTGCAAGCGAATTACGCCTAGGGCCCGCGTGTTCCCAGTGGGCGTTCGACTCCACACGTCACGTTGAACGATTGTACGCAGTGGACACCCGTTCGTCAGGTCGGCGGCGTGGAAAGCGCGGCCGCGACCATCACCTCAGAAATCACCGCCTCCGGAATCTTCGCTTCCCGAATCGTCGGCTTCCGAAATCGTCGCCTCGAAAATCGTCGCCTCGAAAACTGTCGCGGCCTTGATCAACCGTCGCCCACACGGCGAAGGCTCCGCATGACTCGTCTCAGCTTGCAGGCTGGTGACCGCGGACCTTCAAATTCAAGAACTCGACACCGAGCGCGAACGCCATCGCGAAGTAGATGTAGCCCTTGCCGATCTCGGTGCCGATGCCTTCGGCGAGCAGCATGACGCCGATCAGGATCAGGAAGCTCAGCGCCAGCATTTTGATGGTTGGATGTCGCTCGACGAACGCGCTGACCGCGGTAGCGAACACCAGCATGACAGCGACGGCGATAAGCACCGCCGCCACCATTACCCAGATCGCCTTCGCCATCCCGACCGCGGTGATAACCGAGTCGATCGAGAAGACGATGTCGAGAATGGCGATCTGGCCAATGATCGCCCCAAAGCTCACACGGCCAGCCCCAGATTTCGACTCGGTGTGCCCTTCGATCTTGCGGTGGATTTCGAGCGTCGCCTTGGCGATCAAGAACAAGCCGCCAGCCAGCAGGATCAAATCCCGCATCGTCA
>JBIKVL010000628.1:0-3614 GCA_044356875.1 Pirellulaceae bacterium
GCCGCCGACTTGACGCTGTATGACTTCAACGCCCGCGTTTCGTCGATCGAAGAACTGGACGGCAACAATGCGAAGATTGTCGGGAACAGCGACAACAATGTCCTCGACTTCCGGCTTTCCGACGAGCCGCTGCTCGCCAAACTGACCCGCGTCGCGATGATCGAGGCGGGGGATGGCAACGACACGATCTACGGCTCGGATGAAGCCGATTCGATCGTGGGCGGCGGCGGCGACGATGTGCTGTACGGATTCGGCGCGGCCGATTCGCTCGATGGCGGCGAGGGCGACGACACCTTGTCCGGAGGCTTTGGCGCCGACACCCTGTTGGCGGGCGCGGGCGACGACATGTTCCTGGTTAAAGCCAGTGAGGGCGACGGCGATTCCATGGTCGGCGGCGTCGGCGACGACACCCTGGCGAATGCCGGAGCCGCCACGGACAACATGGTGCTGAATGGATTCCTGGCGGCGACGGCTGGCATCGAGACGATCGACGCCAAGGGGGCGAGCATCGTCGGCAATGCGGGCGCCAACATCTTCGATTTCCGCCTTACGACGGGCGACACGCCGACATTCATCACCTTGTCCAACATCGCCGCGATCGAAGGCGCGGGAGGCAATGATGTGATCCATGGCACCCCCAATGCGGACACGATCCGCGGCAATGGCGGCGTCGACCAAATCTACGGCTATGGCGGCGACGATGTGCTCGATGGCGGAGCGGGCAACGACACCATCGACGCGGGCGACGGCGACGACACCTTTCAATCGCAGGGCGTCGAGTCTTCGGGCGATAGCCTGCAGGGCGGAAACGGGGCCGATACGCTGATGAATGTGGACACGGCCACCGCGCCCGCGGATTGGGAATTCGCCACCTTCGTCGCTTCCTCGAACAGCATTGAAACGATTGACGCGAAGAACGCGAAAATCGTCGGGACGAGCGCCGCCAACACGCTCGACTTCCGCACAAACACCACTGGGCCGGCCTTCGCGACGCTAACCAATGTCGCGGCGATCGAGGGACTAGGCGGCGACGACACAATTCATGGCGGCAATCAAGCCGATACGATTCGCGGTGGCGATGGGGCCGATCTCATCTACGCCTATGGAGGCGACGATGTGCTGGATGGCGGGGCGGGCAGCGATACGCTGAATGCGGGCGAGGGTAACGACAACATCCAGACCCAGGGCGGCGAATCGGAGAGCGACAGCTTCGTGGGTGGCGCTGGCGAGGACGACCGGTTAACCAACATCGGCGTCGGTTCGCCCGTTCCAGACCTCGTGCTCGGCGAGTTCCTGGGAACGACGAACGGTATCGAGGCGCTCTACGCGAACAACGCCAAGATCCTCGGAAACAATGCCGGCAACACCCTCGATTTCCGCGCGGACTCCGCTGCGACCGTATGGGTGCAACTGAATGGCGTCACGACGATCGATGGCGGTGGCGGCGACGACACGATTCATGGCTCCGCCGGCGGCGATTCGATCCTGGGTGGCGCGGGCGTGGATCTTTTGAACGGCTATGGCGGCGCGGATCTGCTTGATGGCGGCGACGGGGATGACGTCTTGGCCGGTGGCGGCGGCAACGATTCGCTCCTCGGCGGCGGCGGCAACGATACGCTCGACGGCGGCGTCGGCAACGATAACATCGACGCAGGTGGCAACGACGACGAAGTGAGGATCGCCGCTTCCGAGGCGGTGGGTGACACGCTGCAAGGCGGTTCCGGGAGCGATACGCTGGTGAATGTCGGCACCGAAGACTTTTATCTCCCCGGATTCGCCGGCCAAACCAACGGATTTGAAACTGTCGACGGCAACGGCTTTTCGATGCTGGGTGACAGTGGCAAAAACATCTTCGATTTCCGTCGCACGAGCGGAGCGACGTTGTTCGTAACTTTGAACGATGTCGTGACGATCGATGCCGGTGCTGGAAACGACACGGTCTACGGCACGGACGCTGCCGATTCGATCCTGGGCGGCAGCGGCAACGATGTGCTTTACGGCTACGACGGAGACGACTACCTCGATGGCGGCGTCGGCATCGATCAAATCTTTGGCGGCGATGGAATCGATTCGATCCTCGGCGGCCTCGGCCAAGACACGCTGAATGGCGGCAGCGGCAACGACGTGTTCCGGTTCGATTCCACCACGACCGACCGTGGCGAACTCGACATCGTCGGCGATTACGCGGACGACACGCTGCAATTGATCGGCTACGGCAGCGACTACGGCTCGATCCTCTTCGATTCGACCAGCGGAGTTTGGGAACTCACGCTCGGCGCCAGCGGCAAACGCATTCGGCTAACGGGCGTCACCTCGAAACCGGCTTCGAACAATTTCCGCTTCTCATAGTCCGCTTGGCCGAGCGCGACGGCTATCATGCCGCGATGGGAAAGGCCTGTCGCCAGTCCCGGTTGTCTGTAGGGAGTCGCGGCATGCAAGGCAGGGTTGGAAACGGTTGTCGAAAGTCTTGGTTCGAAGGCGTCAAGCTGGCCAGCGCCTGTGAGTCGCGGTTCGGATCAACGCGAGTGGCGTGGCTCCTGGTCGCCGGGGTAGTTGCCGTGCTGGCTTCGACGGCAATGGCTCCATGGACGCGACCGGTATGGTACGCCGCAGCCGCGGCCGAAGAGGCCCCAGGGGCCGCGAACGCGAAACCCGTGCGAATCGCGTTGTGGGGCGGCCGAGCGCCGACGGCGCCCGGAGTTGTCGGCGAGGGCGAAGCATGGTTGACCGTGCATCCGGCATCGCAACCCCGGGGACCAGCCATCGTCATCTGTCCCGGCGGCGGCTACGGAGGATTGGTGACGGGCCCTGAAGGCCATGGCATCGCGGCCTGGCTCAATCGCCACGGTATCACCGGAGCCGTTTTGGAATACCGACTGCCCGCAGGGCGCCCCGAGGTGCCGTTGCTCGACGCGCAACAGGCACTACGGACGCTGCGAACGCGAGCCGCCGAATGGAAAATCGATTCGCAACGCATCGGGATCATGGGGTTCTCGGCGGGCGGCCATTTGGCGTCGACGGCCGCGACCCATTTCGACGCGGGCGATCCGACGGCCAGCGATCCGGTCGCCAAGGCGAGTTGCCGACCGGATTTCGCCATCCTGGTCTACCCGGTTATCAGCATGGGCATTGCCAGCACCCATCAGGGCTCGAAACGCAATCTGCTCGGCCCCAATCCAACCGCCGAACTGGTCCAGCGTTTTTCCAACGAGCTGCAGGTGACCGACCGCACTCCGCCGACCTTTCTCGCCCACGCGCTCGATGATAAACCCGTACCGCCGGAAAACAGCCGATTGTTCCACGAAGCGTTGCGGAAGCACAACGTGGCGAGCCGCTACCTCGAACTGCCGTCGGGTGGCCACGGTCTCAATGGGTACAAGGGTCCGATGTGGGATGCGTGGCAGACCGAATCGCTCCAGTGGCTCGACAAGCTCGCGAACGCCAAATAGCCCAGATTTCCTCAGCGGAGGACGGTTGGCGGCAACGTGGTCTGTTGACGCCTGCTGACAGAGGCCGTAATCGTTTCCGAGGCGGACGACAGCGAAAAACCGATCTGGACTCGAACAGGCATCTTGAATCGAAGCAGTGGCCAGACGCCCCAGTTCACAGCGGAA
>JBIKVL010000630.1:0-3611 GCA_044356875.1 Pirellulaceae bacterium
TCTCCCATTGTCGGTCGGGGAGTAACTCGATCGGGCGATGACGTTCCAAATCGACGATGATCGACCCGTAACGGTGTCCCCGCCGCATCGCCCAGTCATCAACTCCGATCACGCGTGGCGATGCGACTGGGGCGGATGCCATTCGGCGAACTGATCGGAGGAGCGTGTCGGCACTCGCCGAGATGCCGAGTTGTGCCGCGAGCCGCCTGCCTGCCTCACCACCCAATGCGATCCCCAAATGCGCCACAATCTTGCTCAGGCGACTGGTCCGGCGAGCGTACGGCGCCGCAACCAATGGAAGACGTTCGGTGAAAACCTGTCGGGGACAGCCGGGGGTGTCGCAGAAGAATTTACGACTCCGCCAGAGCACGGAGACGGTTATGCCTTGCCAAGGAAGGTCCTGTAGTTTGCGTTGGTAATGACTGTGAATTCGGGCTCCAGATTGACCGCATGAAGGGCACACTCCGTTTCGCCGAGTGGAACTGACAACCAACCGCGCCACGCCTTGGCTGACTGTGACCTCCTCCAACCGCAACGCCGTCGAATCCGGAAGAAGAGCGCTGACGTCCATGGCGACCTCCGTTTCGTCACTGAAGACCGTCCGTGAAAAACCTCCTCCTTGAATTATACGGGCGAGACATGGGTCCCGCCGTATCACCAAAAGTGCGGAAGAGCCCCTTTCAAGCGCCCAATGACAGAACGGGGTGAGCCGCGTCATTCCCCGGAGCCCGTACGTCCCGGCACCGGTAAAACCGAACACGCTGTACACTACTCCGTACAGGTCGTCCGGCTGAATGATAGCACGCAAAATCGGCAATTCAATCCCGATGAGAAAAGTTTGTCAGCGAGCCGCCGGAACCCGTTTTCCGACGCGACGTTTGAGCTTCATCCACAGCGCCCTCTGACGTCGCCAATCGAGTTCCGTGACGATCGGGCGCAGCACTTTTTCGTTGATCGGTTCCTTACCGAACTCGGCCGCCGGCAGATGCAGCAACTCTTCCTGAATGTCCGGCGCAAGCAGCGTGAGCGACAGGATCTGCGTCATGCGTGGCTGCGTGACATGGGACAGCATGGCGAGCGTCGCAGCGTCCGTGACTTCGCCGGTACGCAGCATCTTGTCGAAGCGGATCGCGAGCGCCATTAGCCGAGCGATGCGCGGGATACGTGGCGTTGGCGGGGCGGACGGTTGCTCGTCGTCCCTTCGGCCCCGTGGTCGACCCGTTCGAGTTTCCTTCAGGTTCAGCGAGCATTTTACTTTGATCATGCGGCATCGTCCTTTCGGTCGTTGGCGGCCAGCGTATGGATCGCGGTGGGATGAAATGAGATTTCGACGCTGCTGGTGTCGGCCGCGAATTCGACGCGGGCCACGAGCAGCCGCAGCATCTCGACCTGCTCGCGCGTCGGCAGCGATTTCCACAACGCGGCGAAGTTATCGAACGCTGCATCGATGTGCGGTTCGGCGACGCGACGCTTCTCAATCTGTTCCATGTGCTGCTTGATTTCGACCAACCGCTGTTGAACGCGGGCGATCTGGTTGTGCAATTCGACGATCCGAGCCGAAGTCGCTTGGTTCGACACCGGGGTCGAAAGCAACTGTTGCGATTCGGCTTGGTGCCGCGCGAGTTGGCGGTCGAGCTGTCGCTGCTCGGTTTCCATGTCGTGCAGGTCATGATCGAGTTGCCGGCGGGCCTGCTGCAGGATCTCGGCTCGCACCGTTTCGTCGTGGCCCAGCGCCTGCAGTTGTTCGATCACGACGCGTTCGATCTCGGCGGCGGGGAGCGACTTCCCAAGGCATGACTTGTAGCCCTTCTTCATCGCCTTGGTGCAGGTGTAGTAGCGATAGCGCTTGGTGCCGCGTCCCGTGAAGGTATGCACCATCGCCTGGCCGCAGGCCTGGCAGTGGATCAACCCCTTCAGCAACGCTCCGCCTTGGTTGCGGAGGAAGTTGCCTTTGCCTCGCGCGTGCTCCTTGAGCTGCGACTGGACCTTCTGAAACGTCTCCGGATCGATGATCGCTTCGTGCTCGCCGTCGAACTGCTCGGCCTTGTGCTTGAGCTTCCCCGCGTAGAGCGGATTCATGAGCAAGTCGTACACCGACGACTTGTCGAATGCCCGCCCGCCGCGTGGCTCGCCGCGCCGGGTGAACCAGGACTTGTTCTGCCACCCGCGCTTCGTAAGTTCCTCGACGACGGGCAACAGCGAACCGAGCTTGAGGTACATCGCGAAGATCTGGCGCACCCGCGAAACCTCGGTGGCGTTCACGACCAGTTTCGGACTGGGGCCCGTCCGATCGACGTCGTAACCAAGGATCGGCCGGCCGCCGGCCCATTTGCCACGCCGGCGTTGGGCGGCGATCTTGTCGCGGATGCGTTCCGCGATCAGTTCGCGTTCGAATTGGGCGAACGACAGCAGCACGTTCAGGACCAGCCGGCCCATCGGAGTGCTGGTGTTGAACTGCTGCGTGACCGAGACGAACGCGACGCTATGCTCGTCGAATGTCCCCATGATCCGAGCGAAGTCGAGCAGCGAGCGGCTCAAACGATCGACTTTGTAGACGACGACGCAATCGATCTTTCCCGCCTTGATGTCTTCGAGTAGTCGGAGCAACGCGGGGCGATCCGCGTTTCCGCCGGAGAACCCTCCGTCGTCGTACTGCCCGTCGACCGCCTTCCAACCCTCGTGTCGCTGACTCGCGATGTATGCCAGAGCCGCGTCGCGCTGCGCGTCGAGCGAGTGGTATTCGAGGTCCAACCGTTCCTCGGTCGACTTCCGGGTGTAGATCGCGCAGCGAATAGACTTGAGGCTGGAGACTGGAGACTTGAGGTCGGAAGCGCGCGGCGATAGCTTTTTCTTCATGCGTGATCACTCCAAGCTTCGTGCGTTTGAGCTCGCCGACCAGTTGGCGCTGGTGATCTACCGGCATACCGCCGGATTTCCGCGCGAGGAGTTTTTTGGTCTGACATCGCAGATGCGACGTGCAGCGGTATCCATTGCGTCGAACATCGTCGAAGGATGCGCTCGGGATTCGCACGGCGACTACGTTCGCTTCCTCGACATCGCCTATGGCTCGGCGCGGGAACTCGACTACCAAGTCTCCTTGGCCCATCGACTTGGGTTTCTGGACGAATCCAACTTCGAGACGGTCTCCAAGGCAACTTTGGAAACGTGCAAAGTGCTGAACGGCCTGATCCGCTCGCTGAAGCAGGCGTAGGCTGGAGGCTTGAGGCTGTAAACAGGAGGTTCAAGAACAGAACGCTTGGGGAATTGCTCACGTCTGGCCCTCCTTTTTCTCCTTCAGCCTCCAGCCTCAAGCCTCAAGCCTCAAGCCTCAAGCCTCAAGCCTCAAGCCTCCAGCCTCAAGCCTCAAGCCTAAAAAATCGGAATCCGTTGACGTGCGATCCGGTAACCAACTTGGCGATCGCCGAGAGGGAGCGGAATCGCTGTCCCTCGTACTCGAATCCGTTGGCCAGGACGATGACACGGATCTCCCGCCCCTTGTCCTTCCGGACGAGGAGGTTGCCGGCGGCCGGCAGGCGGGAGTCGGCGAGCGTCTCCGCTTCGTCGATCTTCGCAGCCGGGAGCACGACCGAGGCCGACGTCGTCGGTCGGCG
>JBIKVL010000631.1:0-3603 GCA_044356875.1 Pirellulaceae bacterium
CCGGGATGACCCGCTGGAAACTGCCACCGACGAAATCGCTGAGTGGCGACACCACTTTGGGATGCCGCAACAGGCTCTTCGGGGTCATGATGGCGAGCGGTTTTCGCCATTTGCGGACCACTTGGCGGCGTAGCAGATGGAACAATTGCGCCGGAGTCGTCGGGGCCGCGACCTGCATGTTGTCTTCCGCGCACAACTGCAACAGGCGTTCCAACCGAGCGCTGGAGTGCTCGGGACCCTGGCCCTCATAGCCGTGCGGCAGCATCATCACGAGTCCGCTGAGGTGTTTCCATTTGTCCTCGGCGCTGGCGATGAACTGGTCGACGATCACTTGCGCGACATTCCAGAAGTCGCCGAACTGCGCTTCCCACGCCACCAAGCCGTCCGGCCAATCCAAGCTGTAACCGTACTCGAAGCCGAGCACTCCCGCTTCGCTGAGCGCGCTGTTGTAGATTTCCAGCGGCGCTTGGTCGGCCGTCAAATGTTTCAGCGGGCAATGCTTCGCCCCGGTAACCGTGTCGTGCAGGACCGAATGCCGATGGCTGAAAGTGCCCCGCTCGGCGTCCTGGCCGCTGAGCCGAATCTGATGGCCTTCCGTCAACAGCGAGGCGAAGGCGAGCGCCTCGCCGGCGGACCAGTCGAGCGGCGTTTCGCCCCGGGCCATCTCCAGGCGCCGTTCGAACATCCGCTTCAACTTCGGATGCAGGTGGAAGCCTTCCGGGAGATCGTTCAGCTTGACCAGCAGTTCCGCTGCTTTCGCCGAGGTCACGCCGGTCGACGGATAGTCGTCGTCCGGTTCATCGCCACCGCGATAACCTTGCCAGATCGGCGGCAACTTGTACGGTTTCGGCACGAAACCTTCCTTGTGGGCCGTTTCAAACTCGGCCTCCAGGTGCTGGCGCCGTTCCTGGCGGATCGCTTCGGCTTCCTCGACCGTGATCTCCCCGAGCAGCAATAGCCGCTCCAGATAGTTGTCCTGGATCGTCTCGCGATTCTCGATCAACTGATACATCTTGGGCTGCGTGAAGCCGGGTTCGTCCCCTTCGTTATGGCCCCAGCGGCGGTAGCAGTACATGTCGATCACCACGTCGCGCTTGAAGCGTTGGCGGAAGTCGAGCGCCAGATTGACGACCTGAGCGACCGCCGCCGGATCCTCGCCGTTGACATGGAAAATCGGAATCTGCAGCATCTTCGCCACATCGGTGGCGTAAGTCGTCGACCGCGCTTCTTCCGGCAGCGTCGTGAAGCCGACTTGGTTGTTGACAATCACGTGCAGCGTGCCGCCCACTTCGTAGGCGGGCAACTGGCTGAGGTTGAGCGTCTCCTGCACGATCCCTTCGCCAGCGAACGCGGCGTCGCCGTGGATCAGCAGCGTTAAGCCGCGAGTGCGATCCGAGTCACCCAGGCGGTCCTGCTTGGCGCGAGTCCGGCCCATCGCCACCGTGTTGACGTACTCCAGGTGGCTGGGGTTGAAGCACAAGGACAGATGGATGTTGCGGCCCGACGACGTCTCGTAGTCGTAATTGAAGCCCAAGTGGTACTTCACGTCGCCACCGCCCTGATACAGGTGGGGCGTGGCGTCCTTGAATTCCCAAAAAATCTGGTGCGGGTGTTTCCGCAAAATGTTCGCCAAGACATTCAAGCGGCCGCGGTGGGCCATCCCCAGCACCACCGTCTCCACGCCTTGGTCGGCGACACGTTCGATCGCCATGTCCAACAGCGGGATGAGGCTCTCGGCACCTTCCAGCGAGAAGGTTTTCGCGCCAACGTGCTTCCGCCGCACAAACTCCTCGAACATCACCGCGTCGGTCAACCGCTTGAGAATCCGCACCTGTTCGGAACGGGTCAGATTCACCACGTTCTCCGACTCTTCCATGCGGTGCTGCAGCCAATCGCGGACCGCGAGGTCGTCGATATGCATGAACTGCGCGGCGATATTCCGGCAGTAGGTGTTCCGCAGACGCTTGATGATCGCATCGAGCGTCTGTGTGGAGGGGCCGCCGATCGACGTCGTGGAGAATGACCGCTCGAGGTCCGCTTCACTCAGCCGGTGGTATTCGAGACTCAACTCGGGTTGTTCGGGACGCGGAGCGTCGAGCGGATCGATCTTGGCGACCAAGTGGCCACGCACCCGATAGGCTCGAATCAGCTGATCGACGCGATCCTGCCGCTGCACCGCCTCGAAATCGTCCGACGAGGGGGCTCCGCCACGAGCCGCCGGCAATCGATCTAAACCAGGCGCCGCCATGATCTTCGCGCTGGCCACGGGCGGATTGAACAAACTGCTCGGACCGAACGACGGCCGGAACCGGATCCGCTCGCCTGCCGCAGCCGCGCCATTGCCGTGACGACCATTTCCCGCATGCCCGTTGCCCGCATGCCCATTTCCCGCATGCCCGTTGCCCGCATGCCCATTGCTGTCGGTGGTGCGGCTAGCGGTCCCGTTTCCCGAGTGGCTATCAGTCGCGGTGGCGGCGGCCAGACGGGCAAAATAGCCCCTCCATGCCTCGGGGACTCGAGCCGGATCCCGCAGGTATTCCTCCATTAGCGACTCGACATACGCGGCACTCAGGCAATCCAGGTCAACTGCAGGATGGTTCATGCGTGAATCCTAGTCGGTACCCGCCATCGGTCGTGACGAGTGGTAAGGCGAATCCGCTCCGGGCCGAGTGTACCGACCGGAGATTAGACCGGTTATCGACCGTTCATTCGCTTGGCGATAGGAGGGATTGGGAAAGCTTTGTGGTTTGTCACGGATTTTCCAGCCATACGGCCGGCAGTGAATGGGCAAATCATGCTCGAACGCCATGCATGATGGTCAATGCCCCCGAACAGCTTAGCCCACGAACAGGCCGCCAAACGGAGTACGGATTTTAGCGGCCGGCGGCTTCTTCGTCGACCTAGCGAGTGGTCGCGGTCGCTGTCCGGGATGCTCGTCGCGGTTTTTAGGGGGTGGTTGGAGTTTTTGCCCGGGCAGCGCTGCGTTTCGGTCTATCGCCGAGTTGGGGGAGATCGTCGAGCGACATCTTCCCAATCGGGCCAGGAACGCTCGTCAGCCGAGCGGTTGGACCAGCGCAAAATCCCCCAACGCGAGCGGGTTGAAAATGTACCGGCGGGGGTTTTCACTAGTCACGACTGGATTGTTCAACCCCCGTGAACTGGATAGTGCGTTTATGGCCAAAGCGACCGCTCGAAAGTCCCCCGCGACCACGCCCCGCCCTGCTCAGAATGACCAGCGCGCTCACGCTATGACCAGCGCTCGCCGTAAAGCCAGCAAGTCAGGCGACAAGGCGGTTGACAAGTCCGCCAGCAATTTGGGTGGCAAGGCTTCCAGCAAGTTGGGCGACAAGGCGCCACAGCCCACGGCTCTCGCCAAGGCTCGTCGAGCGACCTCGCAAGCGGCACCCCAAGCGCCCCGTAATGCGGAACGAAAGGCGGCACCCCAAGCGACCCGCAAGGCGGCGCGAAAGGCGGCACCCAAGGCGGCACGCGAACCGCGGCTGAAACCGGGGCTAAGCCGATTCAACACGCGTCGGCCTTGGCGCCAGGAGATTAAAGGGCTGACAGTCCCGTTGCATGTTGTTTTGGAAACGACGGCCGACC
>JBIKVL010000632.1:0-3601 GCA_044356875.1 Pirellulaceae bacterium
ACGACGACTCAAAAGCTCGATCCATGGCTGTCACCGGGCAAGCGTTTCAGGAATGTTTTGTTTCTGGAGGACGCGAGCGGGGCGGGCGTGACAGGCGTCCAACGGCGGGAAGGAATCTGCGGCGGGCTATCGGCATCGGCATGCGTTCTTCCGCAGCCGTTTTGACGCCCAGATTGTACTCAGCCAGTCCCTTCCGCGACAAACCGGCTTCGACCGTTCAGCAACGCGCCGAGCCAGGTTCGTCGAACCAAAAAATGGTAGCTCGCCAACAGCAGCGGCAACGCGATCGCGTGAATCAACGCGAACTTCGCGAACGCGCCCCAGGGCCAAGAACGAGCGATTGCCTGTAGAGCGATCACCAACGGTAGATGCGCCAAATAAAGCCAATACGACGCATCCGAAAAATACCGCACCACCGGCCGTTCTCGACTGAGCAGCGCGCGACATCCGCCGATCAAACCCAACGATATCCACCAGACGTATAAAAAATGCGCCACGATCGTGACCTCGCGATTTCCAGCTGCTGTCACGCAAACCGGAAAGACAATCAGCAACGCGAGCCCCAATTGGAACGGCCACAGCCATCGCACCGACCACGTGATCGACAAGTCGGCCGACACCCGTGCCTCCCAAGCATGCATCGCCACGCCGAACGCGAAAAACAAGCCGTAATACACGAACAGATGGGGAAACGGCAGCCAGCTCATCGAAGTGTCGGGACCGAAGTAAACGGACTCGCCACCCCCCATCAACAACATTGGCAGCGGCGTCAACACGATCAGTCCCCACGCCCACAAGCGGATTGGCACGAGCGCAAGCCAGCGTCGCATCGTTCCCCAGATCAACGCGAACCCAGCCGCGTACATGATGAGGAACCACAGGAACCAAAGATGCATGAAGACATTGGAATCAAAGAGATGACACGACCATCGCCCGATAGATACTCGCCAAATGGGACTATGCAGCCAAGCTTGATAGCGTGCCACGACACCGGTTGCCGCCGGCGGCGTTGGCAATCCGTTCGGTCCCTTCATGAGCGGTGGGGTCGACAACGGATTAACGCGCGATCGTTCAGCGCCATCTGGGGCAGACTCCGCCATCGCATCATCGCGAGACGTCTCGCTGCCTTTAACCCTTGGTTCATCCGATGCCATCGCCGCTTCCAGAACACGGCGCACCGCGACTCGCCCCGCGTCCAAGCGAGCCTGATCAGGCACGGCCAAACCTACCGCGTCATAAATGAATCGAGTGGTGTCCCAGGGCGCCCATGACGATGCCAGCGGTAGTTCGCCGCGGGCGTTCCGCACCGCGGGATCCGCGCGACGCTCTAACAGCAACCGAGTCAAATCATCGAGTCCCGCGAACGCCGCCGCATGCAAGGGCCGATTGCCATCGCGATTCGAACCGTTGGGATCGGCGCCGACATCCAACAGTCGCCGTGCCAACAGCACATCGCCGCGCAGTGCCGCCCAAGAGAGCGGCGTGATACCGAACTCGTCATCAAATCGGTCAACCGCGCCAGCGACTTTGACGAAGCGGTCGATGGCCTCGCTATCGCCTTGGCGGATCGCTTGAACCAACGACGTGGAGGAAGTTGGCGCCACGGGCGTTCGCCGCGCATGACCGGCGATCCAACGAGTCACCGGCACGATCGTGACGAGCCCAATCAGGCACGGAATCAAGATGCGAACGGTCCGTTGTCGAAGCAAAGCGGCGAGGCCGCGTTTGCGACACACCATCAGCGTGAAGTAGCCGCTGACGATGAAAAACAACGGCATCCGAAACCCGTGGATCGCGAGGAAAAACAGCCCCAAGGGACCGTTTTGCTGCGGATCCTGCACCGGCCAAGGCGACGGAAAAAAACTCAACGATGCGTGCAACGCGATGCCTAGCAGCATCGCGAAGCCGCGAAGCGCGTCCAAGTCGTGGCGGCGAACGGCACTCATCGAGCACCGGCAGTTATCGAGTACCGGCAGTTATCAAGCACCAGCGGTCACCGAGCACCGGCGGTCGCCGCGTTACCGGCGTAGTAGGGATTCTTACCGGCCGCATGGTCGGTCACGTCGCGGATGTCGCCAACCGACGGCACCGCCGCTCGGATCGCCACTTCCACGCCCAACCGCAAGGTCGCGGTCGCGGAACCACAGCCCTGGCAGCCGCCGCCCATCTGCACGAAGATCGTGTTTTCCTTCACGTCGACCAACTTCACGACACCGCCATGCTGGCTCACGAAGGGATTGACTTCGGCGGCCAACACGCGTTCGACGCCGGCCCGAATCTCGTCTTCCGATGGCAGTTTCGCCCGAGCCGACTCGCTGACCGCCGGCACGCCCGACACCAACTGCTCGCGGATCGCGGCTCCGACTTGCCGTCCGATCACCGGCCACTCCGCCGTCGTTCCCTTCCCCACGGTGATTTCGTTGTGCGAAATCAGCACGCTCGTAACGCCCTGGATGGCGAAGATCGACTTGGCGAGCGGGGAGTCCTCGGCGGCGGCCGCGCTTCCGAAATAGTGCGAACGGCCGTCGTACACGGGCCGGTCCACGATGAACTTGCATTTGACGTTCGAGAACGGCTCGCCGCGGATTTGGATCTGGGTATCGGACATGGTCGGTTCCTAGCACGTTGAACGGAGATAATGGCCCGGCTCGCATCGCCCGGCCTGCGGGATTCTAGCAAGAATCAACGCGGCGGCGAGTCTCGGTGGCCGGGCGGCCGTTCGTTGACCCTACCTGGGGCCTGTGGTAGTTTCCAAGGCAACCAACACAAGGGGAAGCCTATGTTGAAACTGACGGGCGCCGGAACAACGCAAACGTGCGATGGAATCACTCGCCGCGACTTCCTCGAAGTCGGCTCGCTCGGCGCGGTCGGCCTGTCGCTGCCGCAGCTGCTGGCGGCCCAAGCGGCCGCGGAAGACGCCGCCCGCGACGGCGGACAGCCCGGACCGGCCGGCGATCCGTCCGGCCCAAAAAGGGACCCGAAGAACGACCGGTCCTGCATCATGATTTTCAACCTCGGGGCGCCGAGCCAGATCGACACGTTCGATCCAAAGCCCGAGGCGGCCGCCGAGATCCGCGGGCCGTTCCAACCGATCGGCACCCGTTCCGCCGAGATTCGGCTAAGCGAGATTTTGCCGCGGCACGCGCAACTGGCCGACAAGTTCTCGCTCGTCCGCAGCTGCTACCACACGGCGGCTGCTGTCCACGACACGGGCCACCAAATGCTGCAAACGGGCCGACTCTTCACCGGCGGTATCAATTCGCCACACGCCGGTTGCGTGCTGGCCTACCTGCGAGGCCGCAAAACCGACCTCCCGCCCCACGTGATCCTGCCCGAACCGATGGGCCGCACGGGCGGCAACTTGCCTCATGGCCAGGACGCCGGTTTTCTGGGAAAGGCGTACGACCCGTTCGCGCTGATGGCGGACCCGTCGCAAGCCAATTTCAAGGTGCCCGACTTGCTGCCGTCCGAGCAGATCGGCGAAGCGCGGCTCGACCGGCGTCGCAAACTGAAACAGATCGTCGACGACACGCTGCGGAACTTCGAATCGAGCCAAAACGCGAAACTGCTCGACAGCAACTTCGAAGCCGCCTACCGCTTG
>JBIKVL010000634.1:0-3598 GCA_044356875.1 Pirellulaceae bacterium
CACGGATCGCACGGATGGCACGAATGAGGAATGCTGTCCACGGATGGGACGGGCAAAGCCAACGTTTGATCTATCCGTGTCCATCGGTGTCATCCGTGGTTCAAACTCGCTCTCGGAACAACGAGCTGGATTGTCGAGCGCCGCCTCAGCTGGTCTTTCGTGGCGGGACTTCGCCGTTGGGGACGATGCTCAGACCGTCGGAAGCGCGAAGCAGCACGCGGTACGATTTGCCCTTCTGCGTTTTGATCGATACGGCTTGCCCATGAGCGGCGCGGATGCCGAGATCGCGGGCCTTCTGGTCGTCGTTGGCGATCGTCCAAAAATCGGCCCAGATCTTCTTTTCAAACTCGGTAACCACGCCGCCCTGCGAATACGCGCGGGGCGGGCCTTGGCCGCGGTCGAGCGGAAAGGCGTCCTTCGGCTCTTGGAATTCCCCAAACAGCCGCCGGAACAGAACCAGCGACGTGGACCGGTCGAGCGCCGATTGTTCCACATACTTGTCGTCGAACTTGACAATCCAATTGTCGAGGTAAACCACATCGCCAATGACCTCGAAACGCCGCGGTTCGTCCACCGGCTGGCCTTCGTCGTTCAGTTCCACGAATTCGATCAAGGTGGCCAACCGGCCGCTCTTGTCGTCCATCCGTTGATCGACGACATCCAGCCGAGCGACCCGATGGTCAACCTTCAGCAGCCGCAACGCGGTCCCCAGACGCTCGATATCACGTTTTTGCGTGGCGACCGTTTCATTCAGCGAGACGATCGACTTTTCCGCCGCCGCGAGTTGCTCGCTCCGCTCCTTGAGGGCGTTCGCCTGCTCTTGCAATTGCTCGGCCTGTTCGCGCGCGAGGATTTCCTGGGCGTTGTAGATCGAGTAGCCGGTGTACGCGGCATACGAGCCACCGCCCAGCGCTGCGACTACCAGCCCCGTCCGCACCACGCTGTTCACGACCTTCACCGATTCGATCATGCCGGCCATTGTCGGGCTCCTCTGCGTCAGGACGCGGATACCAACGAGAGCAACGTTCGCACGGCGACGCGAATATCGGGTTGAGCCATCAGGCTTTCGCCCACCAAAATCGCGTCGACGCCGGCGTCCGCGAGCCGCCGCACGTCTTCGGGCGTGCGAATGCCGCTTTCGCCTACCAATAGACAATCGTCCGGAATGCGTTCCCGCATGCGGATCGTATGGCCCAAATCGACTTGGAAAGTGCGCAGATCCCGATTGTTGACGCCGATCAACGTCGCGCCGGCCGCCAAGACCCGCGGCAGACTGTCCGGCTCGTGGAATTCAACCAGCGGCGTGAGTCCCAAGTCGAGCGCTTCGCCATGCAGTTTTCTCAGATGGCAGTCATCAAGACATTCGGCGATCAAGAGCACGGCGTCGGCCCCGGCCAACCGCGCTTCGAGCAATTGATACGTGTCCAGAATGAAATCTTTCCGCAACAGCGGCACATCGACCGCCGCTCGAATCCGTGTGAGATAGTCGAGATGCCCTTGGAAATACTGAACGTCGGTCAGAACGCTCAAGCAGGTCGCGCCGCTCTCCGCGTAACACGTGGCGATCTCGACGGGACAAAAGTCGGCGCGGATCACGCCCTTGGAAGGACTCGCCTTTTTCACTTCAGCGATCAGCTTGATCGGCCCATCGGCCGCCAACGCGGCGAAAAAGTCCCGCACGGGTGGCGCGTTGCCAAGCATCTCCCGCAACTGCCTCTCGGGACGAACCGACTTCGCGACCGCGATTTCCTCGCGCTTCGTCGCTACGATCTTGTCCAGTATCGTGGGCATCCGGCACTTTCGTGTTGATCGCCAATCGTTCGTTCCGCTCGTATCGCTCGCCGCCGTCTTCGGGGCTGCAAGTCCATCGCTAGTGTACTCGCCGTTGCCGATAGCGGGCGACTAGCGCGGCGGCCGGGGCGGGGCCGAGCATCCGGTCGAGCGGCCAGTAGGGCCGTCCCCCGTACGCGCCGCGGCGGCGAGCGGGCACCGGCTTGGCGTCCCAGCCGCACACCGGACAGACTCGCGAGTCCGCCGGCCGGGACGCGCCGCAACGCGAACAATGCGCGTCCACCAGCCAGCGTCGGCCCTGCACTTCGCCTCCCGGATACAGTCGTACTCGCAGTTCGGCGCCCGTCCGCCGCGCTAGCCTTGCCGCCGCCGCCAGGTCGCGGAAAGCGCCTTCGAGCGGCGGCAAGGACGCGAGCCGGTCCAGCAGCGGTTCGAGCAGTTCCCAGTGGGCCGCCGATAAAGACTCGCCTGCCCACAGCCCCGGCCAGGCGGGCCGTGTCGCTAGAAACCGTTGCCGCCAGCGGTCGCGCGGCGCGATAGCGTCGAGCGATTCGTCGATCAACGCGTCCCAGGCCGCCGGTTCGCCCCACGCCGACCATTCGACCAACCCGCAGCAGCCTCCCCAGGTGGAAGCGGATGGCGCCAACGCCGCGCGGCCCACGTTTGCCGGGCACCCGCCACACAGCGATTCGATGCGCTGCTTATCGCCGTACGCGGCGAACACTTCCGCGACGCGAAAACCATGAAGGCCATCGCCATCTCTATCGCCAACGCTATCGCCAACGCTATCGCTATCGCGCGCGAAAGCGACGCCCTCCAAGACACGGTCTTCCGCGAAAGCGTCGCCGCACGCGCGGAGCACGATCAATTGCCGACCGACTTGTTCGAGGTCGGACTCCCGAGCCGGATCGCGGAACGGGCAAGCGTGCGACAATGCCCAGCGGAGAAAGGGAGGCGTGCGCGCCATGGTCGCCGCTCAATGCTTGAAATGCCGTCGACCGGTGAACACCATGGCGATGCCATGTTGGTCGCAGGCGGCGATGGAATCGGCGTCGTTTTTCGACCCGCCAGGTTGAATGATCGCCCGCACGCCAGCCGCCGCCGCTTTGTGGATCGAGTCGGGGAACGGGAAGAACGCGTCGCTGGCCAGGGCGCCTCCTTGCGAATGGCTGGCGGCCTTACCGAGCGCGATGCCCACGCTGTCCACGCGGCTCATCTGACCGGCGCCCGCTCCCCACAGCGTTTCCTCCTGGCAGAGAACGATCGCGTTCGACTTCACGTATCGCACGATCGACCACCCGAAACGCAGATCGGCCCATTGCTTGGCGTCGGGCGCAGCGGCGGTGACCACTTTCCATTCGGACTCGTCGTCCGCCAGCACGTCGGCGTCCTGGATCAAGAGACCGCCATCGACACGGCGAAATTCGCGGCGATTCGCCGTCGTTCCCGCCAGTTCGCCGGTGTCCATCAGCCGCACGTTGGACTTCCACTTGGGCTGCGTCTTCAGGATTTCCAGCGCTTCGGGCGAAAATCCCGGGGCGACGATCGCCTCGATGAACAGACCGGGAGTCGCCAGCAGTTCCGCCGTCGCTCGATCGACCGCGCGGTTAAAACCAAGCACCGCGCCGAAGGCGCTCACCGGATCGCCATCGAGCGCCCGGCGGACCGCGACCGCCAACGATTCCGCGACCGCCGCTCCGCACGGGTTGTTGTGCTTGATCACGGACGCGGCGGGGCGATCGAGCAAGCGGACGATCGACAGCGCGCTGTCCAGGTCGAGCAGGTTGTTGTAGGAGAGTTCCTTCCC
>JBIKVL010000633.1:0-3598 GCA_044356875.1 Pirellulaceae bacterium
ACCAAGGAATAGGCGACGGCACAAACGAAGGAAAAGGCCAGATAGGCCGTTAGGCCGATAGACCCGAAGAGATCACGCGAATCCGAACTCAATCGTGGGTGGCGGCCGCCTCCCACGGACTGCGTCTGGAACGCGTCCCCATCCGCATCTAACACGACCCCGAACACGGCGGCCCAAGCGGCCCCGGACCGACGCAAGGAATTCTTATATGGACCCACAACTAGAACACCGCTTGCAGGCGACTCGCCGCTATTTCTTTGGCCGCTCGGCGACTGGCCTTGGCGCTGCCGCCTTGGGCAGCCTGCTCAATCCGGCAATCTTCGGCGGCCGCGTCGCAGCCGCCGAGGCTGCCACGAACGGTTCCGCGAAGCCCGTCGGGGCGACGCCCGAGAGTCTCGGGGCGCTGCCGAAACTGCATCATCCGGCGAAGGCCAAGCGGATCATCTGGCTGTTCATGGCCGACGCTCCTTCGCAGATGGACCTGTTCGACTACAAGCCGCGGATGGCCGAGTTTTACGACAAGGACTTGCCCGAGTCGGTACGGCAAGGCCAGCGGCTGACGACCATGACGTCGGGCCAATCGCGGTTTCCGATCGCGCCGTCGCTCTTCAAATTCGCTCAGCATGGACAACAGGGCGCGTGGCTCAGCGAACTGCTGCCGCACACGGCGTCGATCGTCGACGACATCGCCATCGTGCGGTCGCTCTTCACCGAGGCGATCAACCATGATCCGGCGATCACCTATATTCAAACGGGCAGTCAAATCCCCGGGCGGCCCAGTCTCGGCGCGTGGCTCTCGTATGGGATCGGCAGCCCGAACCAGGACTTGCCCGCGTATGTCGTGCTCACCTCGCGGTTGGCGAACGGTTCGCAATCCCAGGCGTTGTTTTCCCGCTTGTGGGGCTCGGGCTTCGTGCCGACCCAGCACGCCGGCGTATCGTTGCGGTCGAGTGGCGATCCGGTGCTGTACTTGTCGAATCCGCCGGGCGTCTCCGGTAACGCCCGCCGCACCATGCTCGATGGACTCGCGGAACTGAATCAAGCCAAGTTCGCGGAAGCGGGCGACCCGGAGATCCAATCGCGGATCGCGCAGTACGAGATGGCGTTCCGAATGCAGATGTCGGTGCCGGACTTGATCGATTTTTCGAACGAGCCGAAAAGCGTCCTCGACATGTACGGCCCCGACGTCACGCAGCGCGGCAGCTACGCCTATAACTGCCTGTTGGCGCGGCGGCTGGCCGAACGCGGCGTGCGGTTCTCGCAAGTGTTCCTCCGCGGCTGGGACCATCACGGCAACTTGCCGAAACAGATGCCGCAACTGTGCAAGGCGATGGACCAACCGACGGCGGCGCTCATCAAGGATCTCAAACAACGCGGCATGCTCGACGATACGCTTGTGGTCTGGGGCGGCGAATTCGGCCGCACCGTCTACAGCCAAGGCACGCTCAGCAAAGACAACTACGGCCGCGACCACCATCCGCGGAACTTCACGATGTGGTTCGCGGGCGGCGGCGTTCGGCCGGGCGTCGTGCATGGCGAAACGGACGACTTCAGCTACAACGTCACCCGCGATCCGGTTCACATTCACGACATGAACGCGACCCTGCTGCATTTGCTCGGGATCGACCACACGAAGCTGACCTACCGTTTCCAAGGACGCGATTTCCGCCTGACGGACGTTCATGGCGAAATCGTCAAGGGAATCGTGGCCTAAAGCGTGGTGGCCTAAAGCGTGGTGGCCTAAAGCGTGGAACGTGTCGAATCGTTGGAGGACCCGCGGCTGGCCGTCTACCGCGATCTGCCGCGGGCGAACCTGGCGCGGCCGTCGGGTTTGTTCATCGCCGAAGGAGCGCTCGTGGTCGACAGGCTGCTGCGAAGCGGCTTGTCGATCGAATCGGTGCTCGTCGACGAACAGTGCCTGGACGAATTCCGACCGAGACTGCCATCGGGCGTGCAAGTCTTCACCGTGCCGCGGGCGCTGGTCAATCCGCTGGTCGGATTCAAATTCCATCGGGGAATTCTGGCTTGTGGCCGCCGACCGGCGACTCCGTCGCTCGCCTCGCTTATTCCCGCGACCTCAGCCGCCACGAACTCAGCCGCCCCGAACTCAGCCGCCCCGACAACAGCCGTCATCGCGTCGGACATCCAGGATCCCGAGAACCTCGGCTGCGTGCTTCGCAACAGCGCGGCGTTCGGCGTCGATCTGGTGCTGTTGAGCCGTTCGTGCGCCGATCCGTTCTCGCGGCGCGTGCTGCGGACTTCGATGGGGACCGTGTTCACGCTGCCGCTTCGGCAATCCGAGTCTTTGGCGGACGACGTCGCGGCGCTGGCCGACGATTACGGCTTTGAACTCGCCGCGACCGTGCTCGATGCGTCGGCCGAATCGCTGTACGACGCCGAGCGGCCATCCCGGTTCGGACTGGTGTTCGGCAACGAGGCGCACGGAGTCGACGATCGAGTGGCGGCCCGTTGTCGTCGCCACGTCACGTTGCCGATGCGCCGCGGCACCGATTCGCTCAACGTCGGCGTTGCCTCGGCCGTGTTTCTCTATCATTTCACTGCCCCGAGCCGAATGCCATGATGAGCCGCCCCGCCCTGCCCCACTCCGCCGCTGCGACACCAACGCCGATCGTCCCGACAGCCAAAGATTCCACGGGAGTACCGCCACTTTCGATCGGCCAGTGCGCGACGCTCGCGTGCCTGCTCGAAGCGACGGCGCCGAAAGTGGGCAATGTGCATCGCGGAGCCGACTTCGAGGATTTGAGCTTCACGGATTTTGTGGTCAGCGCGGTGGCGATCGCGCCCGCGATGGAATCGGCGGAACGAGTCGGGGTGGGAGCGGCATGTCTGGAAGCGGTGCGTGCGACGCGGGCCCGTGTGTCCACGAACACGAATCTCGGCATCTGCTTACTGCTGGCGCCGTTGGCGGCCGTGCCCCGCACCGAACCGATCGCGTCGGGGATCGCTCGGGTGCTGGACACTCTATCCGACGACGACAGCCGCTTGGTTTACGAAGCGATCCGCATGGCCAATCCCGGCGGACTGGGCAGCGCCGAGTCGATGGACGTGCGGTCCGGCGAAGCGCCGCCTCGGTTGCTCGACGCCATGCGGGCGGCCGCCGACCGCGATTTGGTGGCGCGACAGTACGCCGATCGTTTTCGACTGGTGCTCGAATTCTTCCTGCCGCGGCTGGCGGCGGATTGCGCCGCGGGCCTGTCGCTCATCGACGCCATCATTCACAGTCAGGTGGAATTCTTGAGCGTGGAATTGGACACGCTGATCGTGCGAAAGTGCGGACCGGAGATGGGCGAGCGTGTCCGCGAGTTCGCGGCCGCGGTTTTGCGGGCCGGTCCCGCCGGCAGCGAACGCTATCACCAGGCGCTCGGCGATTTCGATTTTTGGTTGCGGGCGGACGGGCATCGCCGCAATCCCGGCGCAACGGCCGATTTGATCGCCGCCGCGTTGTTCGTGGCGCTACGCGAGGGACAGCCATGGGCCTGCGTCACGACCAGCCGCACAGCTGTGTCGTAGCCGAGCGTTTCCCGTCGGGACGCAGCACATTAGCCGGTTCAGCGCAAGCGGCCGGTTTTTGTTCGGT
>JBIKVL010000635.1:0-3596 GCA_044356875.1 Pirellulaceae bacterium
CGCTGAATCAGCAGTACCAGGCCGTCGTCCTGCGGACTCCGAGTGACGAAGAGCTGGAAAGCCTGCTGGAACTCTACCAGGAGGCGGCCAAGGAGGGGGATTTTTCGCTGGCGGGCAAGGCGATTCTGATGGCGCCGCTCATGACGCCCGAGGCCATCTTGCGCTTCGAGATTGGGCTCGGCGCCGAAGTGCGGCCCGGCGTGCGAATGTTGTCACCGCGCGAGACCGCATTTGCCATCAGTCTGGCACTCTCCACCAAGCGTGATCCGGGCTTGGTGTCAGTTGCCGCCCAGGGGAAACTCACGTCGCGCGACGAAGTTGCCGCCGCCGTCCGTACTGTTCTCAACGATCCCAAGCTCGGCAAATCACGTGTCCTTTGGTTTTTCCGCGAATACTTCGATTACTACCGGGCGCCCGATGTCTTCAAGGATCCGCTGCCTGTCTATCTGCGTCGCCATGGCATCGCCCATTTGCCGGAAGAATATGTCGCGGAGACCGACACGTTCGTTTTGCAAATCCTCGGCGAGGATCAAGATGTCTTCAAAAAGATGCTGACCGCTCCCACTTGGTCAACGGTTAATCGGCGTCGGTTTCTTTCGTCCGCGGCCCGTGAATTCCCCGCGTCGACGTTCCAGGACGGTGGGCTCAGCCCGATCTTCCGCGAACTTCCGCCAACCGACAACGAAATCGATTCCCGAACCGCCGGCGACACCCTTACCGCCGGCGACAACATCGGTATTCTCATGCAGCCGAGCTGGCAGGTGGCCTGGTCCACGAACTTCCACAACGACATCGTTCGCCGCGGCCGCTGGGTGCGTGAGCGTTTGCTGGGCGGCCGGGTGCCGGACTTGCCGATCAATGTCGCCGCGATGATCCCCGACGACCCGCACCGCACGCTCCGTCAGCGGCAGATGGTCACACGGGCGGCTGAGTGCTGGAAGTGCCACTATCGCATGGACGAGCTCGGCACGCCGTTCGAGCACGCCGACCACTACGGCTTCGTCCGCACATCCGAACCGGTCATCGATCTTGAAGCGATGGCGTCGGTCAAGGACAAGACGACCAAGATCTACCGCGATGCCCCACTCGACACGACGGGCTTCATCCGCCACAGCGGCGAACCAAGCCTTGACGGCCCGGTCAAGGACGCACCGGAGATGCTGCGGCGTCTGGCGGAATCGGAACGCGTGCGACAGGTTTTCGTCCGTCACGCGTTTCGCTTTTTCCTGGGGCGCAATGAAACTCCCGGCGATGCGCCGGCATTGCAGGAGGCTGACCGCGCCTACCTCGCAAGCGGCGGCAGCTTCAAGGAACTGCTCGTGTCGCTGTTGTCCTCGGAATCTTTCTTATATCGAACTCTGCCCACTATTACCAAGGAGTCCCAATGACGATCGCCAACGCCGCACTCAAGATGATTACACCGGACCAGCTCGATCGCCGAACGGTCCTCAAGGGCATCACGCTCGGCGCGGGAGCGGTCGTGCTCCAGCCATTTCTCAACGCCCTGGCGGCTGAGGCCCGGGGCGAGGCGCCGCCGCCGCGGATCGTGTTCGTGATCGAGAGCAACGGGTTGTACGACTATCACGTTCGGCCAGAGAAATTGGGCAAGCCCGGATTGTACGATGGCAGCCCCCAGGACAGGCTCGTCGATGCGCCGCTGGCCGGTCACGCGCTGCCCGACGCGATCTCGCCCCTGGAAGCCGTCAAGGACCGGATGTCGGTCGTGCTGGGATTGTCCTCCGCGCAGGCCCGGCCCAATCACGGGGCGGGATACGGGGCGCTCGGCTGCTATTACTCCGGTCGCGATGCCAACTCAACGGCTAACGATCCGCTGTTCCAAACGGTCGATCATGCACTGGCGTCTCCATTGCCCGGGATCATTCCGGTCTTCGGGTTGGGTGTGCATGGCGACGTCCAGACAGTTTTTGCGAACACAGTGTCGGCCAGCAGTCCCAAACGGCCGCTGCCCATGATCTGCCAGCCGGAAGTCGCCTTTCAGACGCTGTTCGGCAGCGTGGCCGAGGGCGATGCCCGGAGGGCGTTCAACGTTCGCAACAAACTGCTCGACTGGACCCGGGCGGATATCCGGCGCGTGAGCCGTGAACTATCGGGAACAGATCGCGAGAAACTCGACGCCTATCTCGACACGTTCGAGCAGATGCAGACACGGCAGGACAAGATCAATGCGATCCAGGGGAACTTGCAGGCTCATCGCCCCGCGATCGACAAGTTCAACAGCAAGCGGATGACCGACCGGTTCGAGGCCCAGGGTGCGCTGGCGGTCGCGGCTTTGGCATCGCGGTTGACCAACGTTGTGGTGCTTGATGCGTCTTGCGGCCCGCACGGCTACAAAACGTGGACGGAACTCGGCATCACCAAGGACGGTCATTCGATTGGTCACTCTATCAATACGCCCGAAAGCGCGGAATTCGCGGTAAAGATCCGCCGTTTCCATGCCGAACGTGTCGCCGATCTGGCCCGGCGGATGTCGGCCATTAAAGAAGGCAACGGCACACTGCTCGACAACACCTTGATCGTTTACCTGAGCGACTCCGCCGAGGAACACCACGGAAGAGGGATGCAGTGGCCCATGGTGCTGGTGGGAAACCTGGGCGGGCGATTGAAGACGTCGGGCCGGTTCTTGCAATACCCCGGTTACAAGAAGGCCGGCCACCGGACCATGTCCAACTTCTTCCTGTCGCTGCTGCACGCGGTGGGGGACAAACGCGAGAAGTTCGGCGAACCCGACCGCGAACTCCGGGACATCGACACCGCCGGCCCGCTAGCGGAGATTCTGGCGTGACCCGCGTCGATCCGTTCGGCTCGATCAGGGCCTGTGATTCCAGCCACGAGATGTGAATATGTCGTCAACGAACCGATTTTGTGCGATGGTTGTGGGTTTGTTCGCCACATTGATCAGCACCGTCGTGGATCAGCCACAGAACGAGTAGTATGGCCACACCCCGACGACCCGCACCGCACGCTCCGTCAGCGGCAGATGGTCACACGGGCGGGCCGAGTGCTGGAAGTGCCACTATCGCATCGATGATCTCGGCACGCCGTTCGAGCACGCCGACCACTATGGATTTGGAACGCACAACCGAACCGTACCCTCTATTACCAAGTAGTCCAAATGACGATCGCTAACACCTCACTCAAGATGATCACACCAGACCAGCTCGATCGCCGAACGGTCCTGAAAGGCATATCGCTTGGCGCGGGGGCCGTCGTGTTGGAGCCGTTCCTGCAGCGGCTCGCGGCTGAACAAGCCGGGCAGGCGCCGCCGAAGCGGGTCGTCTTCTTCATGGAAAGCAACGGCCTTTACCCGCACCACGTTCAGCCGAAGGGAGTCGACCCGAAAGCATCCGGGAAACTCGTCGACCTGCCGCTCGCCGATCTGGAATTGCACGAGGCGATTGAGCCGCTGACTCCGTTCAAGCATCGCTTGGGGCTCATCCAAAAGCTCTCGCACAAAATTTCCGGCGGCGGTGACCACGGCAAAGGCTACGGCGGGCTGGGGTGCTTCCATTGGCGACGCGGGATCGCCGGCCAAACCATCGACCACGCTCTCGCCGCGGCCCAACCGAACATCATTC
>JBIKVL010000636.1:0-3593 GCA_044356875.1 Pirellulaceae bacterium
AACTGCCCGTGCCTTGCCGTGGCCCAAGCAGCCCGCGGAAGTGTTGGTCGCCGCGCTCGACGGGCTCGGCAAATCGGCGGGCCATCCCGCCGCCGTGCGGCTCGACGCGCTGGCCTCTCTACCAACCGGACTCTCCGCCGTCGACTTGCCGATGTGGAAATTCCTATTGGAACAGCTTTCCCCCGAGCAACCTGTGACGGCTCGCAACGCGAGCGCCACGGTGCTCAGCCGCGCCAAGTTGTCCACCGAACAACTGCTGGAGCTAGCTGAACTGCTGAAGACGGTCGGGCCGCTGGAAGCCGACCGGTTGCTGGGCGCGTTCGAGCAGTCCACAGACGAGCGCGTGGGGCTGGCGCTGGTCGCCGCCTTGCTCGAAGCCAAGTCGTTGGCCAGTCTGCGGCAGGACGCGGTGAAGACGCGGTTGTCGAAGTATTCCGGCCAAGTGCCCGCCAAGGCCGAGGCCCTCTATCTGGCGATGAACGCCGATCTCGGGAAGCAGCGAGCACGCATCGAGCAATTGATGGGGCAGTTGTCCGGAGGCGATGTGCGTCGTGGCCAAGCCGTTTTCCACAGCACCAAGGCGGCGTGCTCGTCGTGCCATGCGATGGGCTATCTGGGCGGACGAGTCGGCCCCGACCTGACGCGAATCGGCGGGATCCGCGCCGAACGCGATCTGCTCGAAGCGCTCGTCTACCCGAACGCCAGTTTCGTTCGCAGCTACGAGCCGGTGGTCGTGGTGCTGTCCTCTGGCAAAACGTACAACGGGCTGGTGAAGAAGGACAATGCCGAGGAACTTGTGCTAGCGATCAACGCCACCGAGGAATTACGATTTGCACGCGAGGACATCGAGGAGATTCGGCCAAGTATCGTATCGGTGATGCCATCGGGACTTGACCAACAGCTATCGCCGCAGGAGCTTGCCGACTTGATCGCCTTCCTGCGGTCCGCGAAATGATTCCATCGAAGGAGCTTTGCTTTGCGTTCGTTCACAACCATGGACCCGCCGCGAACCGCGGCCGTGTGGCGATTCAATTACCGCCCTGTCATCGCTTCCGTGGCCACGCTCGTCATCGCGTGTGTCGTCGCGGGGGACTCGCTGTGCCGCATGGCCGGCGCCGTCGAGATCTTCGCGCCGGGGGCGAAGCTGGAAGTGGTCGCGGGAAAAGGGGCCGGCGGTGAAGGACCGGCATGGCATCCGAAGCTCGGCGTCCTTTCGAGCGGCAACGGCCACATCATGCAGTGGACGGTCGGCGGCGAGTCGCGGATTTACCGGGAAGGGGCCGGAACCAACGGCCTGCTGTTCGACAAACGCGGACGGTTGTTGGCCTGCGAACCGAAACTCCGCCGAGTGACCCGCCAGGAGTTGGACGGCAAGCTGACGGTGCTCACTGATAACTACGAGGGCAAGAAATACAACCAGCCGAACGACATCACGGTCGATTCGGCGGGCCGCATCTATTTCACCGATCCGCGGTACGGCAGCAAGGACGACATGCAGATCCGTGACGCGGAGGGGAAGACGATCGAAGGCGTCTATCGCATCGATCTGGACGGCCGAGTTGTCCGCATCATCGGCCGCGAGCTCGAACGGCCCAACGGCATCCTTGTGTCCGCCGACGACAAGTATCTGTTTGTCGCCGACAACAATAACGACGCGCTCGGCGGCGCTCGAAAGCTGTGGCGGTTTGTTCTGAAGGCCGACGGCACGGTCGATATGGCTTCGAAGAAACTGCTCCACGACTGGGGCGCGGGCCGTGGTCCGGACGGCTTGAAGCAGGACCAACAGGGACGACTGTATGTCGCGGGCGGCTTGAACAAGCCGAATCCGCCCGCCGAACCAGCGGTCGACGTGAAGGGCGGAATCTATGTGTTCACGCCCGAAGGCGAGTCGCTGGCGTTCCTTCCCGTTCCAACGGACGAAGTTACCAATTGCGCGTTTGGCGACGAAGATCGCAAGACGCTGTACATCACCGGCGGCGGCGTGATCTACCGCATCCGCGTAACAACTCCCGGCCGAACCTTGCTGAATGAGTGAACGGGCCGTCTTAACCACGGATTGCACCGATGCAACGGATATGATGGCTGGAAATGTCGGCGCTGTCCCTATTCTCCTGTCCTTTCAGTGCGTTTCGGTGTTAGTCCGTGGCTGAAAACCTTGTTAATCGAGTCTTTGCCATGCATCCTTCCAGCCAAGTCGGTGCTCGACGATTCGCCACGAGTGTCTCGTCCACCGAAGTCGAATTCGCCCCTGGGACGGTTCCGGTCCCAGCCGACCACTCGAGCGTTGGGACCGACGCCGCGAGCTTCGCACGAACGCGAGGACGGCGTTCCTTGAGACGCGTGGTGCTCGCGGTGGCGATCATGGTGCTCGTTGGGGCTTCGAACCTCGCCGTTTCGAGTTGCGCGGCGCTTCGCGCCGAGGACTCGGCGAAGTCCCCGGCAAAGTCCGCAGTCAGTGGCGCATTGCGGATGGACACGGCGCCCGGATTCGCCGAGCGGACTGTGGAGTTGGCGGCTGGCGAACTGGTCGAGGTCACCGTCTCGATCGCCCATCCGGCTTCTTTGCCGACCAACGGGCGGCTGAAGGTCCAATGGGAAAAGCAGGGCGACGCGACCGGGCGGATTGCGAAACTTTTGCACGCGCTCGATGCCGATACCTACTTCCTTTACCGAGCGCCGACGGCTGGTGCGTATCGGCTGACCGTGGGCCCGGACACGGCGCCGACCGATTTGTTCGAAGCGAACCGGTGGCGGGAAAAGGGAAGCGCCCCGCGCGTCGTCCCGATTGTCGCCGGGGCTTGGTCTGCGGACGCTCGCGTGGCGGTATGGAGCGCCGTGCGGTCGCTCCAACCGGGCGACGAGGCGGAAGCGCGGATGTTCTTGGAAGCCGAGCCGAACGATTCGTTGGAGACGGCTCAGCCGATCCGCTTGCCGGCTTCGACCGACGACTACCACGTGCAGGTGACCGGCACTGCGGACGACATCGAGTATTTCGACAATGGGCATGTTGGAGTGACTGGCGACGATTGGTTCAAAATCGAGTTTCCCGGTCCTGAGCCTCGGCTGCTGAACGCCAGCCTTTCGATTCCCGACCATCAGATCGCCGCACAAATCCGTTGTTACCAAGCGGGCAAGAAGCCCGGCGAATGGATCGAGTACCGCGACGGGGCGAATCCCAATGAACGGGCGCATCAGCAGACCGAGGGCCATCGCGCGGCGATCAATCGCAAACTCGAACCGGGCAAAGCCTATTACCTGCGAGTGGAAGCGAATTCGCCGGGCTACGAGCTCGATTTGCGAGTCGCGTTGCCAGCGCCGTACGACGATCCGCGTCGCGCGGTGCGGCAAGCGTTGTTCGACCACATCGGCCAAGTAGACGCGTGGTTGACGAACCGTCCCCGCGGGGCGAGCGTCGAGCGACGTATTCGCGACACGGGCAATCTGCTGGGGACGGGATGCATGAGCTGCCACACCCAGTCAGGCGTGTGGGGACCGGCGATTCCGTTCACGCAAGGTTATCGTGCGGGGAACTTGCAGAGCTGGCGGAATCTCGTCAATACGTGCTACCAATCGCTGCGTCCGACGAACACGTT
>JBIKVL010000637.1:0-3592 GCA_044356875.1 Pirellulaceae bacterium
ACGGAGATGTTCGCGCTCCTCGAGGATCGAACGGCGCCGCTCTACAACCGAGTGACCGACACGATCAACCTGACGCATCTCGACATCGCTTCGGTGCTGTCCATTCTCGCGGACCACGCCGAGCCATCGCCCCAGCGTCTGCTCTTTCTTAGGAACCTCTTCGAGGGCGTGCCCAAATTTTATCGGGACTGCTTCGAGCAGAATGTTCTCGCGGCGGATCGCCAAACGCTGCTCCGCCGGATTTTCTTCGAGAGTTCTTCGCCGACGTCAACCATTTCAAGCACCATGTCGAGCGGTTTCTGGAAACGATGCCGCGATATCAATCGTGGACTCGGGAGCTTGTTGGCATTTCCCCCGAACTGAACGCGGAGGAAAGGGCCATCCTCGCCAGCCACGACCTCATTCCCCAAGACCTGAACGACCTTACGGCCGGCTTGATCGGATAGGAAAGAAAAGGGGACGAGGGTCAATTCAGGAAAAAAAGGGGACGGGTAAGAGGAGGACCGGACCCATTCAAAACGACTGCGGCACGGCGGGCGATTGAAATGGGGAAACGGGTTCCGGACTTAGAAATAGGTCCGGATGGCGTCGACCACGGTGTACGACTCGTCGACGATCGGCAGGAATTGCCAGCGATCAAAGGTCGTGCAGGGGTGCGAAATGCCGCAGCCAATCAGGTCGCCGACCGCCAACGGCGAGTCGGCTGGCAGGTCGAGCATCGCGTGCTGGTCGTTCAAACCGGCGACCACACAGCCCGGCGGGATCGGGACCGGCGACGTGTCGCGGCCCGGCCGGAACCACCACAAAGGCGCCGGCAAATCCGCATCGAACGACACATCGCGTTTGCCCATCGACAGCACTGCCCGAGTCGGCTCGGGACGCGTCAGCACGTACGACCAGACCTCGAGCGCCGGCCGCAAACCTTCGCCCAAACCCCGCGCCGCTGCCGATCGCTCCAATAGCTGTTCGTAATACCGCTGCAACACCAGCGAGTCATGCGTCAGATAGCAGCCGCTCCGCACCAACAATTCCACGTTCGGCACGCCGATGTCGCGAAGGCCCTCGGTCACAAGGTCGAAAAAACAAGACCCGCCCGCGGTGATCAACACCGGGCCCGCCGCGAACAGCCGCTCGGCGGCGCAGCGCCGCGCGACCTCCACCATTTCCGCCAGGAACCGGCGCACCTGCTCGTCGCGGTCGGCCGGCGTCGCGCCCGAGATCACCCCTTCAAATCCCTCGACGCCCCGCAGTGCGAGCCACGGTCCAGCGGCACTCGCCGCGCGCGCCACGGTCATCGCCGCTTCCACTCCGCGACAACCACAGCGTTTGCCCGCGATGCCAACTTCCACCAGCACATTCAGCGGCCGCGTCGCGTTGTGTCGCCGCAGCGACTCGACCAGCAAGTCGACACCCGCCACCGAATCGACCAAACAGTGGAACTCGAAGGCCGGGTCGGCCGCCAATTCTCCCGCGATGTACGCGATCGACGACGGACCGATCAATTGGTTCGCCAACAGGATCCGCGGGATGCCGAACTCGCGGGCGACCCGCACCTGTTGCATCGTCGCCAGCGTGATGCCCCACGCACCGTCGGCCAGCTGCCGATGGAAGAGCTGTGGGCTCATCGTCGTCTTGCCATGCGGACACAGCCGCGCGCCCGACAGTTCCAAGAACCGCCGCATCCAGCGGCTGTTGTGCTCGATGGCGTCGCGTTTCAGGATCGCCAGCGGCAGCGGCAAATCCTCGCGGAGCACGTTCCAGCCCCGCTGTCCAACGGTGGACAGCGGGATCGGTTCGATACCGGACGGCAAGCCTTTGACGAAACCGTAGAGCGGCTCGGTGGTCGCCATGCGGCGTCCTCGGTGGCTAGGCGGAAGCGAGCAGTTTGCGAAGCACCGTCTGCAAAATGCCGCCGTTGCGGTAGTAGTCCATCTCGACCGGCGTATCGATCCGCACGTTGGCCACGAACGTCTTCGTCGAACCGTCGGGAGCGGTCGCCCGCACCGTCACTTGGCTACGCGGCTGGAGCGAATCGTCGAGCCCTTCGATGTCGATCGTCTCCTCGCCGGTCAGGCCCAGCGACTGCCAAGTCGAGCCAGCGGGGAACTCAAGCGGCAAGACGCCCATGCCGATCACCGCGCGGACGCCAAGCAGATACGTGCCTTTCGCGGCCCAGTCGCGGCTGCTGCCCGTGCCGTATTCGGCGCCGGCAATCACCACGAGCGGCACGTTTTCGTCGCGATACTTCATCGCGGCGTCGTAAATCGACATCTTTTCGCCATCCGGCAAATGTCGAGTCCAGTTGCCTTCGGTCCCCGCGATCACTTGATTGCGGATCCGGATGTTGGCGAACGTGCCCCGCACCATCACGCGGTCGTTGCCGCGGCGAGCCCCGTAGCTGTTGAAGTCGACCGTCGACACGCCGTTGGCGATCAGGAAGCGGCCGGCCGGACTATCCTTCGCGATGGAACCCGCCGGCGAGATATGGTCGGTGGTGACCGAATCGCCCAGCAGCGCGAGCACGCGGGCCTTGCGGAGCGGCTTCACGGGCCCGAGTTCCGGCGTCAAATCGACGAGGAACGGCGGCTCCTGGATGTAGGTGCTCTTCTCGTCCCAGGCGAACAGGTCGCCGTCGGCCACCTTGATGCGGTTCCATTCGACATTCGCCGTGAAGGCGTTCGCGTACTGGGTCTGGAACATCTCGGGCTGCACGCAGCGAGCGATCGTGTCGTCGATCTCGGCGCGGGTCGGCCAGATGTCGCGGAGGTAAACCGGTTGGCCGTCGCTGCCGGTGCCGAGCGGTTCGGTCGCCAGATCGACATCGGTCGAACCGGCCAGAGCATACGCGACGACCAGCGGCGGGCTGGCGAGATAATTCGCCTTCACATGGGGATTGACGCGGCCTTCGAAATTCCGGTTGCCGCTGAGCACGGCCGACGCCACCAAGTCGCCATCGACCACCGCTTTGGCGACCGCGTCGGGCAGCGGACCGCTGTTGCCGATGCAAGTCGTGCAGCCATAGCCCACGATGTGGAAGCCAAGTTGCTGCAGGGCCGGCGTCAATTCCGCCTTGTCCAGGTAATCACTGACGACCCGCGATCCCGGAGCGAGGCTCGTCTTTACGTACGAAGGCACTCGCAGTCCTTTCGCAACGGCTTTCTTGGCCAGCAAACCGGCCGCGAGCATCACCGACGGATTGCTGGTGTTCGTGCAGCTGGTGATCGCCGCGATCACGACGGCGCCATGGCCGATTTCCGTGGCCTGCTCGCCCTGGCGGACCGTGCCTTTGCGGGTGAGCGCGGCGTCGTCCAGGTTGTAGCCGCGTTGGTTCAGCGGCGCTTTCAGCGACGCGCGGAACGCCGACTTCACGTTCGTCAGCGGCAGCCGGTCTTGCGGCCGCTTGGGGCCAGCCAGCGACGGCACGACCGTGGACAGGTCGAGCTTCACGGTCTGGGTGTAGTTGAGCGCTGGCGTGGCGTCGGTGCGGAACAAGCCTTGTTCCTTCATGTAGCGTTCGAGCAGTTCGACGTCCTGCGCCGAACGGCCCGTGCGACGAAGGAACTCGAGCGTCTCGGCGTCGACGGGGAAGAAA
>JBIKVL010000025.1:0-12704 GCA_044356875.1 Pirellulaceae bacterium
TGCTCCACGCCCACGGAGATGCTGCAAGCTTACCGCTGCGGCGCGGCGTTGCAAAAACTCTTCCCCGCCCCTGGAACCGGTCCGGCATGGGTTGCTCAAACCTTGGGCCCGCTGCCCTTTCTGCGAATCGTGCCGACCAGCGGCGTGACGCTGGAAAACGCCGCCGCTTACCTCAAAGCGGGCGCTTTCGCCGTCGGCTTCGTCAACAGCCTGTTCGAACCGGCCGATGTCAAAGCCAGCCGCTGGGACATCCTCGAATCCCGCGCCCGAGCGATGCTCGACGCGGTGCAAGCCAGGGGATAGATCTCGAATCACTGTGCCAGCGCGGCGTCCTAGGGTGTCGACAAGGCTCCCCACTACCACCTTCGGCGGGGGTGGTATGGTACAGCCCCAGTGCCCAGTGCCCAGTGCCCAGTGCCCAGTGCCCAGTGCCCAGTGCCGCGGGGCCGAGAAAATTCGTGTTGTCGGCCCTAGCGAACTTGGGTAATCTCTTCCCGCGATTGGCGTAAGTCGACAGGGACCGTCGACTAATGGCTAGTCCGTTACCCGTGGATGGAGCCGAGTATGGAGGTGATTCTGCGACCGCCGCTTGAACCGCTTGGTACGCGCGACGGCCGAAAACTGTTGATCATCAACAATGGCCTCAAGAACCTCCGCGGCCATTATTTCGAAACATCGGTCTCAGTGATGGATGCGGCGGCGCGGGCCGGACTGCAACCAGTCCTCGTGGGCCATGCGACATGTCCGGAAAATCTAGTTCCGGAATGGATGGATTTTCTGCCCATCTGCCGCACCGACCACTGGATGGTGGAAGAGCCTCCTCCCCAAGTCGATTTAGGGATGATTCGTTGCGACGCGAGGGCCGCGCATCTAGCGTCCATGCACGCCGTGTTAGCGGGAAAGTCCTCGGTCACCGACTACTTGTCAGCCCGCTTCAATGTCCAAAAACCGCTTCGCGCTTCAAGGCACAAACTTCAAATGCCTCCATGGCTGCGCCGCTGGTCTTCCAAGGTAAAGCGGGCGGTGCGCAAGATCGTTCCCAAGTCCGAGTTGCCACGGCGCGTCTTGGAGACTTTGGACTTCCCACCGCGGACATTAGTCCCATTTACGCCAAGGCTTCGCCACCGATTCGACCAGGAATGCCTCCACGCGACGCTCTTCCTCCAAGACATGGAGACCGTTCTCTCGCTTTCTCCCGCTGGGGCCGACGACCATGTTTTCTTCCCGACCGCCCACGCGCGGGAATTGCTGGCGGTCCGTCAACTCGTGGAACGCCTTCCGCCGGAAATCTGCCCAACTTTCCATCTGGAATTCCGCCATGCCCTCGATTTCGACGAGAGCGGGCGGATGCCGCACGGGTACTACTCCGAAATGCATTCCTTGCTGTTCGATACCTATCGCTGGAACGGACATCATCCGCGTATTCAGCTATACACGGATACTGAAGAATTGTCAGAGTGTTATAGTCAAGTCTCTGGATTGCCGTTCGGTACTTTGCCAATCCCCTTTCGCACCAACTTGATCCAGGGTCGGTACCGCAGCGAAGGCGAGCCGATCACGCTGGCGATGCTTGGAGACGTTCGCGATGAAAAGGGATTTCCGCTTTTGCCGGACCTCGCCGAGGCGTTACGGCCACAGCTCGAACGAGGCGAACTCCGGTTGTTGATACAAGCCACGTTGGCCGAGCCCCATTACAATCCGCGGAGCACCGCCGCGTTAACGCGGCTCAAGAAACTCGCGATTCCGAACATCGAACTGCATGGACTGAAGGGGCCTCTCCATCCGAACGAATACTTCGCGCTGCTTTCGGTGGCGGACGTGATCCTGCTTCCCTACGACGCTGCCGCCTATGGACGGCGCAGCTCCGGAGTACTTACGGAAGCGATGGCGGCCGGGATTCCCACGATCGTAACAGCCGGCACTTGGCTCGCGCGGCAACAGCCGCTGGGCACAGGCGAGACGTTCGCCGATCCAGCGGGATTCGAACAGGCTGTTCGGAAGTTACTAGCGAACTACCCCTTCTATCTGGCGCCCGCCCAACAATTCCGCCTAGAGTGGCTGCGGCGACACACTCCCGACAATCTCATCGACGCATTGGTCGGCTCCACCAGCAGGACTTACATCTCTGTCAGCACCGCCTAGGTAAATGAAAGAAGCCGAAATTGCGAATCAAATACTTTTACAATTGGGGCCACTTTTTCCCCGTCACTTGCGGGGCTGACAGCGTGGCGACCAACCACTTGCGCTACTTCCGCGAGCGCAACTGGGAGGTGGATTGCATCCTGGCATTGAATGACAAGGCGTCCTGGGCGTCCGCCGCGTTCAAACAAGAGTATTCCTGGCTCAGTTCGCTGACGCAGGTCAAACTTCCGGGGCATCGCTGGGAATTCGGCGAGGTGCTGGCGGCTTTCGATCGCTTCGCGGACCGTCCCGCCATCCGTGCGGCGTTGGCCACGCCAGCCGACGTATTCTTCACCAACTACGTCTTCACATCGCCGCTCGTCCGCCATCTACCCTCGAATTGTCGGCGGTTGCTCGAGTCGATCGACATCATGTCCGACCAATTTGAACTAAGCGGGGCCTCGATGGCGTTGCCCGCCGGCGTCCGACGGGGCCGTCGGAACTTCCACTACCGGCTGGAACTCGACCTTTATCGTCTGTTCGACGGCGTCGCAATGATCAGCCGCGACGAGTCAGAAACGGTTCGGAACGCGGGGGCGCGGAATGCCCACTACGTACCCCAGTGGCTTCCCGTCCGCGACACTCTCGTTGAAACGCCGACTACCGATTTCCAACTGCTCTTCGTGGGTTCGCGAAACGCGATCAACCTAAACGGCATCCACTGGTTTTTGCAAAATGTCTATGATCCGCACCTATCCGGGCACGGAATTCGTCTGGCCATCGCCGGCGGCGTTTGCGAGGCCTTGAACTACTCAAATCCCAATGTTGTTCAATTAGGCCGGATAAGCGACTCCCTCGAACGCCTCTACGCCAGCACCGCCATCGTTGTGGCTCCCATTTTTGAAGGTACGGGGCTTTCTATCAAAACGGTTGAGGCGATGGCGATGGGGAAAGTCGTGGTGGCGGCCCCAAGCGCCGCACGAGGACTCGCCGCATCACAACTCGTCACGCTCGACATGAAAGCCAATCCGCAAGCAGTCGCCGACACGATCCTCAGGATCCTGGCGGACCCCGCCGAGCGGCGAGCGCTCGAGTTGCGAGCGTTCACATATGCCCGGCGCGAGTTCGGCAAAGAAGCATACTTCAACGCGATGGACCGCCTGTTCGAGTCGATTGGCATCGCGGCTGGAACCAGAAGAACCAAGGCCGCGTAGTTTGTCCGCCGACCGTTGGCCGCGCATTGCCCCGCAACAGCCGGAGAAACACCGCCGCCCATGTCCTGCCGCATTTGCAATCGAACCCAACTGATCCCCGTGCTTGATCTGGGCCCCCAGCCTTGGTGCAACCACTTTCTCGCCAAGGAGGAAGTCGGCCACGAGCCGTTCTATCCTCTGCGCTTGGTCTTCTGCCCCGATTGTCGCACTCCGCAACTGGACCACACGGTGCCCAAAGAGGTCATGTTCGGCGACCACACCTACCTTTCCGGAGTAACACGCACGCTATCCGACCATTTCCGCGGCATCGCCGCCGAGCTGGATAGCCAATTCTTTCAGGCGGCCCCGCGGAAGTCGGTTTGCGATATCGGCTCGAACGACGGCACGCAGCTGAAACATTTCCAAAACCTCGGGTGGGACGTGCTCGGAATCGAGTCGTCCAAGACGACAGCCCGCATCGCGAGCGAAGCCGGGGTGCCGACACTGAACGCGTTTTTCAATCGAGACGTGGCCCAGGGACTGGGACGCCAGTTCGACGTCGTCAACGCCGCCGGCGTGTTCTTCCATCTGGAAGAACTGCACTCGTTCACGGATGGCGTGCGACAGTTGATCGGCGACCAGGGAATCTTCACGATCCAGTTTCTCTACATGAAGCGGATCGTCGAAAACCTCGCCTTCGACCAGATCTACCACGAGCATCTTTTGTATTACAACCTGCATAATGTGGGACAGCTGTTGGCCATGCATGGCATGGAGATCTTCGACGCCTATGTCGCTCCGATCCACGGCGGTTCCGTCATCGCTTTCGCTTGCCCTGTTGGCGCCCGTCCAAGGACTCCGCGGCTCCTGGAGCTGCTTCGCCGCGAAGACGCCGACCGCGCCAACGAACTCGAGACTTACGAGGAGTTTGCCCGCCGCGTGGCGCGGATGAAGCAAGACAATCTCGCCTACCTGCGTTCCCAGCGCCAGCAAGGCAAACGCATTTGGGGTTTCGGTGCGCCGGTCAAAGGCAACACCTTGCTCAATTACTTCGGCATTGGGCCCGATACGATCGAATGCCTCGTGGAAAAGAACCCGCTTCGCCGCGATAAATTCGCCCCCGGTTCCCATATCCCGGTGCGAATCGAGTCCGAACTGGAAGACGCGCCGGACATCTATTACGTGCTTGCCTGGAACTTCAAAGCGGAAATCCTCAAGAACAACCAGGCACTGATCGAGCGCGGCGTCGAGTTCTTCTTTCCAGTCAATCCGCCCGAGGCGTAACGATGCGTGTGTTCATCACTGGCGGAGGCGGTTTTCTTGGCAAAGCGCTGCGGCGGGCGTTGGCCGACCGCGGCGACCATGTCGACGCCCCCTCGTCCACCGAATGCAATCTACTCGCGTCCGACTCGCTGGCCCCTTGGTCGCATCAGGCCTACGACCGGGTCTTTCATCTAGCCGCCTGGACGCAGGCTGGCGACTTCTGCCTGCACCACCCCGGCGAGCAATGGCTGATCAATCAGCAAATGAACACGCGGGTCCTGTCCTGGTGGCAACAGTCCCAGCCCCAAGCCAAATTGATTTGCATCGGCACGAGCTGCTCGTACGATCCAACGCTGCCGCTGGTGGAATCGAACTATTTGATCGGCGTTCCGATCGCCAGTCTCTATACCTACGCCGCCACCAAAAGAATGCTGCTGATCGGCTGCCTGGCGCTCCGCCAACAGTTTGGACTTGAATACCTTCACGTCGTTCCGTCCACGCTGTACGGCGAGTCTTACCATACGGACGGGCGGCAAATGCACTTTATCTTCGACCTGATCCGAAAAATCGTCCGCGGCAAACTGTTGGGGGACACGCCCGTGCTATGGGGCGATGGAACACAGCGCCGCGAGCTGATCTACGTGAACGACTTCGTCGCTTCGCTTTTGGCTCTGGACGCGGCCGGGATCGCCAACGAGACGGTCAACATCGGCGCTGGCCGCGAACACTCGATCCGTGAATTCGCGGGAATGATCTGCGAACTGGTGGGCTACGATGCCAGCCAAATCCAATATGACACGTCGCGATATTCCGGCGCGAAGTCGAAATGCCTGGATGTGGGAAAAATAGATGCCCTGCTGCCGACCCGCGTTCGCACTCCACTGCGGGACGGCCTCGAACGCACGGTCGCGTGGTTCTGGGACCACCGCGACCAGTTGATCGGTTCGGCTTTGGCTTAGACGTTGGTGTATTTGGAATTCCGGAAGATAGCGTACCCCTTGATCAGCTCTTGGATTCCGGCCGCCAAGCCATAAGCGGGCTTGAAGCCAGTGCGTTCGATTTTCGCGTTGCTAACGATGTAGTCGCGTTTGTCGGGATCTTCGCCGATGGGCGCCTCGAGGAAAACGAAATTAGGAACAAACCGCTGAATCTCGGCGCACAACTCCAGCTTGGATAGATTGGCGTCCGACAGCCCCACGTTATAAGGTTCGCCCACCATCGACTCGAAGCGTTCCAGGGCGTGCAGGAAAGCGCGGGCCACGTCCCGCACATGGATGTAATTGCGTTTCGCATTCCCTTCGAACACCACCACGGCGCGGTCGGTCACCGCTCGGTAAACAAAGTCGTTCACAAGCAGATCGAGCCGCATTCGCGGCGACATCCCGAAGACGGTCGCGAGCCGCAACGTGAGCGAGTTCCCCGCCGCCAGCGTGGCCAATTCCGCTTCGACTTTCGTGCGGCCGTAGAGGCTGATGGGCCGCAGGGGGCTCTCCTCGGTGCAGAACGCGCCCTTTTCGCCAATACCATAGCCGCTGTTCGTGTTGGGCAACACCAAACGCTGCTGGGACGAACGGAGCGTCAATAACAATTTGATCGCGTCCAGGTTCGTGGTCGTGGCGGCCACGGGATCCAAATTGCACATCGGCGCGCCGACGAGCGCGGCGAGCGGAATGACAACATCCGCGTCGCGCAAGGCCCGTTCCAACGTGCCCTTATCGCGGGCATCGCCTCGTGTCACCGAGAAGTTTGGATCGATACAGCAGTCCGCCAAAGTCGGCTGGCCAAACAGGAAGTTGTCCAGGACATGCACGGCGTATCCTTCCTGGAGCAGCAAGGGCACCAGCACTGAACCAATATAACCAGCGCCGCCAGTAACGAGGATTTTTGTCGCCATTTTCGCTCTGCGTCTCCACAAATAGTAAAGCGTTCGGATTTCTATGGAATCTCAATCGCCTAAGGTCGTTGCATAAATTGGCGCCGCGGATCTTCGGTCGGTTGCAGCGTCTCAAGCCGCCCGAGTGGCTTGTTCGTCCCGCAATCGCCGCCACAATGTCGCGGCGGCGGGTAGGTCGGCAACGATGCCCGCGAGTCGCCAATCGCCGGGCGCGGTGGAGTCCTCCAACCGGGCGCCATGCCCCGTGCGCACCAGGATTGTTCGGCAGCCAGCGGCGGCGCCAGCCCGTGCGTCGCACGCTTTATCGCCAATCATCCAGGATCGTGACAGATCGAGGTTCCAGTCCCGCGCGGCGGACCGCAACATGCCGGGCTTTGGTTTTCGGCAGGCGCAATCCATGCGGTACGGCTCGCGTCCTTCGACCGGGTGATGCGGACAATAGTAAAAGGCATCGACGCGCGCCCCGGCTGCCGCCAACAGTTCCACTAGTCGCTCATGGATCTCCGCGACTCGCGATTCGGGAAAGTATCCTCGGGCGACTCCCGCTTGGTTGGTCACCACGATAACCCGCACTCCACTGTCGTTCCACATTCGGATGGCTCGATCCGCGTCTGGGAGCAGCCGCACCTGTTCCGCGCGGGCGAGATAGCCCACCTCTTCGATAATTGTGCCGTCGCGGTCAAGAAAGACGGCTTCAACTGGCCCGGGCGACATGACGAATCGACTCGCAGTGATGAATAAAGGCGCGCCAATCAGCAGGTGTGCCGATGTCAAAGAATGGCCGATCGCATTTCCAGGCGGCGAGGCGGCAGCCGGCATGGAGCGCCGAGGGAAACACGTCTCTTTCGAGCGAGCATGTCGAATGAGCGGGAATACGTTCGATCAACGCCGCCTCCAAAACATAAGCCCCCGCGTTCAGCCATCCGGGCGAGGCGGGCGAGTCTGGTGGCGCGGCCGGACCAGCGGATTTCTCATGGAAGCCAACAACGCACTCTCCATTTCCATCGATCGCGACACTCCCGTAGCGGCTGGGATCGGCCAGCCTCGCGAGGCTTAACGTCGCGATCGCCCCATGTTTACCCCGGGCGTGGGCGTGATGTTCCACCAGCCGATTGTGGTCAACGTCCAGATAGGTGTCGCCATTCACCACCACGGCGGCGGGCGCGAAGAACCGTTCAGCCAGCTTCAAGGCGCCCGCCGTGCCGCGGAGCTGTCCGCCTTCGCGCGAATACTCGATTTGAATCCCAAGCGAACGGCCGTCACCGTACTCGGCGGCGATCAGGTCGGCCATATGTCCGACGCAAAGAACGAATCTTCGCGCACCCTGATCGCGCAGCAGTTCCAGTTGCAGCGTGAGGAACGGGGTGTCACCGATCGGCGCCAACGCCTTCGGCCGATCCTCGACCACGGATCGGAGACGTGTGCCTAACCCGCCGCACAAAATCACCACGGGAAGATCAGCCAGCGATCGTGGGAAATTCGACATCAAGCAGCCTTTCGCTCTGGCATATCCGAAGCGAACTGGGAACTCAATTTGCTGTGCAACACATGCGAACCCGGCGCATCCAGTTGGAATCGCACCTCGACCAAATCGCGAAACGCGTGCCGGATCGCCTCTTGCCGCTCGGGAGGCGCGAAGAAGAGCAGGAACCCGCCGCCGCCTGCCCCCAAGAGCTTTCCGCCGATAGCTCCCGCCGCTTTGCCCGTTTCGTAGTATTGATCGATCGTGGCGTTGGTGATCCCGCCGTCCAGTTCCCGTTTCATGTTCCACGAGCGATCCAGCAATTCTCCGAAGGCGGTGAGCGATCCGTCGCCAGTGATGATCGCGTAGCCCTCGTCGACCATTTTGCGCATCCGCCCCAGCCGCTCGATGTTCCGTCCAACACGTTTGACTTGCGCCTTCGCCAGATCCTCGGCCCGCCGGCGAATGCCGGTGAAGAAGCACAGCAGATTTCCCTCCAGTTCGCTCAGACGCGCGGGACCGATCGGCAGTCGATGTACGACGAACTGCCCCATGCGGCGGAATTCGATGAGATTGAAGCCGCCGACCGCCGCGAATGTCTGATCCTGCACGCCCACGGACTCGCCGAGCACCTTGCGTTCCAATTCGATGGCTTCGTATGCCAATTCCAGAGGCGGCAGAGCGCGCCTTTGAAAGGCGTAGATGGTGTTCAATAGACCGACAACGAACGACGAGGACGAGCCGAGCCCGGTCATCGCCGGCAACTCGGCCGCGTGCTGGATCTCGACATCCTTCGTCACGCCAGCCCATCGCATGCACTCGCGAAACGGCACGTGCTCGACTTCGCTGACGTCGGCGACACACTCAACCTTGCGGTAGGACAACCGCACGGCGTAATCGAACATCTGGCTGTAGAAACGCGACATGGAGAAGTAACAAGACTTGTCCACCGCCGTTCCCAGCACGGCGCCGCCATGGCGTTCGAAATACTCGGGATAATCCGTGCCACCGCCCAAAAAACTGATGCGAAGCGGCGTTTGGGTAATGATCATCCTCGAACCCCTCTACGAGCATCCGTGCGCGTTGACGCCCTAGGAGCACGAGAATGCACCGCGCGTCGGGGCCATGTGGTAACAAGATCGAACCGTGGCGACAAGATCGATTGTGCGTCTCCACAACCCGGGCACAGCGCCGCCGCGAAACCGCTGTTGCCCCAATTCCAATTTGTCGGCTACCTTACCGCCGCGCGAGGGTTGTCGGGAAACAAACCTCTGACGCCCAGTTAGGGAGCCTCTCCATGGACAGCCGTCGTCACACCACCATCGCGGCCGGTCCTGGGAAACGCCCCCCGACGTTCCTGTTGATCGATCATTCGCTCAAGGGGGTCGGCGGACATCATTTCGAATACGCCGCACAGGTTTTGGCGGCCGCCGACGAAGCTGGGTTTCAACCGGTCGTCGCCGCCCATCGCCGTTTCCGAAAACATGGCGACTGGCCCCGTCACTGGCGGGTTTATCCGTTGTTCCGCCAGCATGGCTATCATCGTTTCGCCCTGCGGTCCGGACGCTACCCGTTACCCCTGAATCCGCTTCGTCCACGCCATCGGTCGGGCTTGCGGGAATGGTGGGAACACTGGCAACAACAACGGCGAGTCTGTGACTTGGCGGCCGGCTGCGCCGTCGCTATCGACCGCTGTGGTTTGTCGCCCGGCGACCAGGTTTTTCTGCCAACCGTCACCGAATTCGACCTGGTGGGACTGCTGCACTTTCTACGCTCCGAACCCTCGACCGCCGATGTCGACTGGCACTTGCAGTTCCACGACGGCTTTCTGACTGGCCGCCAAGCCGACCACGGCGCTCAAGGTGCAAGATTGGCGGCCGTCCGCGAACATTTCCGCGAACTTTTGGCGGAAGTCCCGCGCCATCGTTTTCACTTTTACTCGATCACCCCAAAGCTGACCGACCAATTCAATCAACTGGGCGTCGGTCGGTTCGAATTGCTTCGTTACGCGGTCAGCGATCGAATCCTCAACCGGCCATTGGCTCCCGCCGGTCTCGGGACGCGTCAAGTGCTCTGCGGCCTCTCGACGCGCGATCAGAATGCTCCCCACTGCTTGACGAACGTCTTGGAAGAACTTTGGGACCGTCACGTTGCCCAGGGCGCCTTTCAACTGCGGGTCCGCGTCAAACGTCAGCGGGACCTGCCGCCAATCCCGTCCGCCCGTTCCTCTCCTCCCCTGCCCCCCGTCGTTCGCCTACCGCACTCCATCCAAGCCCACGACTACTCCGACATGGTGTGTGAAACGCACATTGGGTTGTTTCTATACGACAATCAGCACTACTACGCCAAGTGCAGCGGAATGCTGACCGAATTGCTGTGCGCAGGCGTCCCGGTGATTGTGCCCGCCGGTTGCTGGCTGTCCGAGCAATTCGCCGAACGTGGCCGGGCGCACGTCGAGCACATGGCTGAAACCCTGCCCCTGTTGCGGCAGTTTCAGGGCGAAGAGATTCCATGGCGGCCCCTCCGCGACGAACCAAACTCGATCACCGCCGAGTTTCCCGTGCCCGCTGAAGCATGCGAGGTTGTCGTACGTTGCCAAGCGCCACGTGACAGTGGCTGGGAATACGCCCGCTGGACCTGCGAAACATTCGACGCGCGGGGACAGTCGCTTGGCCACGCGTCGGCGATTGTCGAGGCGGCCTCGGGTACTTCAGCGGCGTTGTTGTTCCCAGTGCCCGCCACGGCTTCCCAACTGCGGTTGACGACTCGGAACGCTTTTCCAGCCAACTCCGAAGACATGGCCGCGGCCCATCCGCCCAGCCCGACCAGCCCGCCAGCTGCATCCACACCGTCGACATGGCCAGGCCATCCGGGGAACGTCGTGCTTTCCTTTCACACCTCGGGCTCATTTGCTCCGGGGCATTGCCCATCGGGCAGCGTGGGCCTCGCCGCCGCCGATCCCCAACAAATCCCGCGACTGCTCGCGGAGATGCTGGATCAATACGAGCATTACCAGCGGACAGCCCAAGAGTTCGCGGGGGCTTACCGGAAACTCCACGATCCGCGGACCCTAGTGAAACAGTTGATCGACCGCGGCCAAGCCACTCGAATGCACCGCCCCGCCGCCTGACGATAACGATTTCGAGCCGTTAGGGTCGTTGATTCCTCAGCACTTCCGCCAATATCTTCGCGGCATTCCGCGACGAAGCGTCGAAAAGCGTGTAATCCTGTGCGTGGTCAAACGTTGACGAGGGGATGCAGGGCCATTGACATTCGCAATTCAAGGAGTGACTACGAGGGAACCGGGACCGTAAATGGTGTCCCGCACCGTTCCCGTGTTGTCGAAGCCGACGAAAACATGCCGATCGAGGGCTGCCTCGTAACCCTTCACGGATTTGAAACTGATCTTGGTGGTTACTGAAACAAGACAAACCGGGGAGGCCTCGGAAACGCGGATAGGCGGTCAACCCAGTCATCAGCGGCATGAGCGGCAGCGGTTCGCCGATCACGAGTTGGATTGGAGCAAGAGGTGGCGACATGACGCCAGCCTCGGCCTCAGTGGATTTGCTCGTCTAGCCAACGCGCGACGGCGGCCCGCTCCGTTGACAGTTCGAAAGCCGATGCGGCGCCGGCCGATTGATACACGCTGGCGGCACGTTCGTACTCGCTCTTCAACGCCTCCGCGCTTGCCACACGATTCAAGTGGTCCACGGCGGCGGCGATACGCAGGGGCCGCGGCGCGATCGCCGCGGCGAGGTCGCGTAGATCGCCCGCCGGCAACATGCCGGGGACGATCGCATCGTGCGGCACCAGCACGGCGTGATGTTCGAGGACCGCACGGTAGGCCACCAATCCGCCCGTCACTTGAACCGCCGCGAGTCGCTCATCGAACACCGCGGCCAGCAGCGCCACGAGTCCACAGCCGGGTTCGGCGAACCGCGGCCAACCGTCGACGCCATGCGGCACGCTGAACGCCGCGTCCGCCGCATTTGGCTCGGCGAACGATTCGGCCCAGAGTCCGATTTTCGTCGGCGACACATCGCGTCGCGCTCGCAAATGGGTGAGCACCGCGCGCAGGTCACGTAGCCGCTGGCCGACAAACGACTCGCCGTACAACTGCAAGCTCGCCGAGCGATCCGTCGTAGCCGCCTCGCGGCCACGCGAACCGCGCCAGCCAGTCTCGCCAATACCACGTAGATCGGGCAGCGCGACCAGGAATCCCCGTCCGAGCAATTCCTGGATGGCGGCGCCCCGTTCGCTCAAGAACGCCGCTTTCCCCGCCTCGGCGATCGCGACCACCGCTCGGCCCGGCTGGTCCAGCGCCCGCTTGGCTGAGGTCAAAATCATTACGGGCACGACGATGCCCGGTTCCACTTCCAAAACCGTCCGTTCCACTCGAGGAGCCATGGTCGCGGGATTGGCGGCGGGATTGGTCGCGGGATTGGTTGCGGGATTAGCGGCGGAATCGGTCGCGGACGCGACGACGCGGGGTGGCTGCGCCGGTGGCTGCGCGCCCAGGCGTGGCGTCCAGGCGTCGCGCAGCATTTGTCGTTGCTCGGGCAGCCGCTTGTTGGCGAGCGAAGCGGTGAGCCGGGCGACTCGCTCATTGCCTAGCGACCGCAGCGCCTCGTTGAATGACAGAGGGCCCAATTGCCGCCGCAGTTCGGGCGTCCAACAGACCAACTGCGCGCTGTCCAAAGGCTGACTGTACTCGTCAGCCTCTTCCACGCGGATATCGAACCAGCGGGCGAACGCCGGATGGATCATGCGC
>JBIKVL010000638.1:0-3590 GCA_044356875.1 Pirellulaceae bacterium
ACCATGGCAAGTGGCGGCTCGCCACGGCCCCTGTCCCGGAAGAATCGAACAGCCGCCACGTGTCGCCGCTGGTGAGCACGACGGCGAGCGATCGCCCTTGGCCCTCCCGCGCGACTCGCTGGTAGACGATTTCCTCGGCCTGCAATCCCACAGCGACCCGCCACAGCACCGAACCGTCGCGCGGATCAATCTCGCGGATGCGAGCGCCCGCTTTGCCAGGTTGCCGTGTCACTCCAAACAATCGGCCAGCGACGGCTTGCAGCGGCTGCGAGGGACACTCGCCGGGATCCAACTCGGTCATCCACAAGCGGTCGCGCCGCACGCCCGCCCGGTTGAGCACATCGAGCGTCCAGGCTTCCATCGCGCCTTGGCGAAGCACCACAAAGCCGCCATCCGGATGCAAGGCGCATTCAGGATGAGCGAGCGGCGTGCCGTCCGCGGTGGCGGCGGCAGCGTCGGCTGCGGCGTCCGCGGCGGCGGCTGCGACAGGTTTCTCGACGCTTTGCCGATGCAATTCGTACAGCGGCGACTGCGGTTGGTTGATGTCCACGCCGAGCACCATTTCCTCGCCGGACTCCGTGGCCAGCAGCAGTTGGTTTCCGAGCATGAGCGGTGGCTGCCAAACTCGGTCCGGGAAATCGAGACTCTGCAATCGCTGGCCGCCCTCTTTTCCGCCCGGCTCGCTGAACACTTGCACCTGAGCTTTGCCGGCGGTCGTATTGCGAACCAAGATCGTGTACGGCGCGGCCCACAGCCCAAAAGTGTCCTCGTAGCGCGCATCGTCATCCAGCAGATGCACTGAGGCGACGCGCAGCGGCGCTTCCAACGGCAACGCGTACATCGCCATGTCGCGGCCGAGCACAACCGCGCGTCGCCCATCGCTGTCGACCAACAGCGGGCCCGCGATCGGCTCGGGAAAGTCGAGCACGCCTTGGATCGCGCCGGTCTCCAGATCGAAACGCCAAAGCTGGCCGTGATCGAGCAACGCGTGCAAGGCGCCGCCGGAGACGACCAAGGGACCAGCCAGTTCATGCTTCTCGGGCAAGGCGGCCGTCCATAACGGCTCGCCATCGGCCGCTCGGACCACGCTGACATGACGCGCTTTGACATCGCCCCAGGCCAAAGCCACGCGACCACCATCGTCGCCAGGCGGTGCGCCAGGTGGTATGCCAGGCGGTGCGCCCAACGGTGCGCCCGCCGATGCGCCAGTCGATATGCCATCCGATGCGTCAAGCGGTCCGCCCGCCGGCCCACCAGTTCTGGGCGCGGTCGCGGCGCGTCCGACAGCGATCGGTAGGCTGTGCATCGAGTAGCCGACACGCAGCGCCCATCTGGGGCGGCCATGGCGTGTTTCCACCGCGTAGCAGCGGTCGCCCGCGATCGCGAACACCAGCGGCGACGTCGGATCGGAAGGGATTTCCAATAACTCGGCGCTGAGCGCGCATGCGGCGTCGAGCGCTAACCGGTCGATGGAACGGGTGACGGCGCGGACCGCGGACCGCACGCCGCTCTGCGCTCGCACTCCAGTTTTCAACGCGGCGGGCAACGCGGCACGAAATTCATTCCACCGCTGATCGACCGGCGCCATGGCCGACGCCTCACCGCCTGCGGCGCGGATCGAGTCGCGTAGGTTGCGAGCCGTGTCGTAGGTGGCGCGCGATGGGGCTTGAAGGCAGGCATCGCAGGCGATTCGCAATTCCGATACTTGGGCCCGCGACGCTAGTAAATCGCCGAGCCGCTTCTGTTCCGCCGCGACCTTCTGGGCGAAAGCTTCCGGACCGCCGAATTTGCGAACTAGTTCGAGCAAACGGGCACAGTCGTCGAGTTGTCGAGCGGCGTCAGGCAGATCGGGATTCCAACGCGACTGCCACGCCTCAAGCCGTTGACGAGCCCAGCCAGCGACTTCGGCGGCCCGTTCCGCCGGCGTGAAACGGCTGCCCGCCGCATGGCCACCCAACTCGAATTCCTTGGGCACCTCCGTGGCCGCCGGCGCGCATTGCCCCACTTGTTCGACATGCTTCGCGACAACCGCCGCTTGGCCCTCGTCGAACAGATCGCTGCCCAGCGACTGATCGGCTTTGGCGAGGCTGTCGCACAACGTCGTCAGCGAATCCGCCAGCTCGCGATCGGCGCGAATGTCGGCGGCGGCGCCCAGCGGCCGGAGTCGCTCGGCGATGAAGCGGTAGTCCTTGGAAGCCTGCGCGAATTGGGTTTTGCGAAATGCCTCGTCGGCGTCACGCCAAGCTCCAACCAACTGCCCTTGAAGTTCATTGGACGCGCCGCAGCCGACTGCCGACGCAAGCAGGAGCAATGCCGCGAGCCATGACGTACCGCACGTTGGGGACTTAGCCAAGGAACAGTCCCTCATTCGGTTCGCAGGATCTTGGGCGCGGGCGTAGTTCCAGGAGGAACGCCGCCCGCAGCGCCACCACCCGCTTTCGCCTTCGCGCCCGCAGCCCCGGCGCCGCCCATCGCGCCGCCGCCCGCCCCGGCGCCGCCGGTCGCGATATCCGCCATGGCGACGTCTGTCAGTCGCGCTTGGATGGCGGCATCGATGACCGCGATCAACGTTTCATGGGCCGCCATTTCATCGGGGATGACGAGCAACTTGTCGACCTTGCGGTCTTGGGTTTCGCGCGACAAGGTATCGGCGAGTTTGTCGAGCGGAATGGGGTCGCCGATTGGTTTGCCTTTCCCGTCGTCGAAATGCACCGAGTCGTCGGCCCGCACCCACAGCACCAAGCGATCGCGGACTTGAGCCAGTCCAGGCACCGGCTTCTTCTGGGTCTGCGGATCGCCGAGCCGCGATTCGGGCGGGAAATGAAAACCCTTTTGCAGATGGAACGACGCCGTCACCATGAAAAAAATGAGCAGCAGGAAGGTCATGTCGATCATCGGCGTCATGTCCAGTTCCTCGTCCGGCGGGAGTTGACTGCGTTGTCGCCGGGGCGGAGCCGCCACATCGACAAACGCGTCGCTCATCGCCAACTGCACCCATTCGCCGCCGCCGTTCGGCCGCACCCAGTCCTCGACGCTCAATTCGCCCCGATGCAGCCGCAAATGGACATCGCCCGGCGTCAGGGCGAGCGCCAACGGACGCTCGCGGTCCTGGCTGACATCCCACAGTTTCAACGGCGGTCCGACGATGCTCATGGCGATCCTCCACCCGTCGGCGCGCCCATCCGGGTAGCGACGCCCACCAGCGCCTCGCCTGCCCCTTCCTCCCGCGCCATCGCCAACACTTGACGCACTAGCCGCACCGGCGCGCGGCGATGCGCCATCAAGATCAGTTGGACCGCGCCCGCGTTTGACGCGTTAGCGGTTGAGTTGTCGGCGGTCGCGCTATCGGAGTTCGAACTGCTCGATTGCGAACGGCTCGATTCTCGCTGCGCCCGATGAGCGGCGAATTTGGAACGCAACTCTTGGCGCAAGTCGGCTCCCGCCAGCTTTCGGTCGGGTTCGTCGTTGAAGTACAGCACCGCTTCGCTGAGGAACATCGTCGCTCCACCCCGTTCCGGTAGCGACGCGAGCATGCTGGGCGGCAGGTCAAGCACGAGCGTAACGCGTTCCCGCACGTCCTCGGTGTCGCC